>NZ_JAUBVX010000043.1:0-57862 GCF_036706065.1 Microcoleus sp. A2-C3
GGATTTTCTGACCTGAATTCTTCCAAGGCTTTAACCATTACTTTTAAAGTTTCAATTTTGACACCAAATCTACGTTTGAATTGATGAGATGTCAAGTTTAGATAAGATTGATTTTTCATGATTTATACCATTTTTTTAAAGATGTGCTAGAGATAAGGAATGTAAAATCCAAGACCATCCTGTGAGAAAACCAATGACATGATTTGTTAAAGATGATAAGATTTCCTGAACTTTTACGCGGAGTTCGTCAAGATTACTAAAAACTAACCAAGCTAAAAATTCTTTGATGTATTCCCACACTGTTTCTGTTGGATTTACTTGGCAGACAATGAGGAGGCTGAAATAGTAAAATAATATTGTCTGGCAATTCAGATGTGCTTAAAAGATGACCACGGGCATTATCGACTTGAATTATCTGCAATTCATCGGGATATTCAAGCGACAATTGTTCCAAATATGCTTGAAAACAAACTTTATCTAAATGGGAAAACTCCCAAAAAAAACTTCTTCCAGTAGATGGGGATACTGCTCCGTAAAGCCAGAAACATTTGAATTTCCATTGATGTTTTCCTACGGGTTTCACACCCCGTAGTGTGATCCTTCGTCTCTGAATTGTATGTAGTCCTAGTCGAGTTTCGTCACTAGACAAAAAAACAAATCTTTTGTATTTCTTTACTTGGTCATGAGCTTTATCCAGCAAGGCTTTGATTCTCTCAGATAGGCTATTTTTGAATTCATTAATTGCCGTTGGCTCTTGCTCACTAATCCGGGGTCTTGGTCTTTTCAATTTACTTTTTAACTCCCCTTTGACCAAGGAGTATACAGCTTAATAACTACTAGGTATCTCTTTGATCAACCAGAGCCAAAGATGAACTTCTTTATAACTAGAAAACCCTTCGGAGTCTCTCAATTCTTGTTGTACTAAAGCCGCTACTTCAACAGAAAACTTTTTGGGTCTGCCAAAAATCTGTCGATTTTTTAACAAGTTTTCTATACCACCCTCTTTATATTGAAAGAGCCAACGATGAATTGTAGTTTCACTTTTGCCCAAAATAGACGATATTTCTCGGACTGTTTCTACTTGTTTTGACTGAAATAAATAAAGCATTTGAACTTTATTATATGCTAAGATTTTTTGTTGTTGTTTCCGAATCTCTAGCAATACCTCTACAGATTCGGCAATCGTTATATGAGGACGACCAGACATTTTAATGTTCTCCTTTACTTTTTAGATAAGTCTAGCATAACTTTAGAAAAATGGTATTACCTATGAATTTAGGTAACTTTCTTGAGTATGTTACTAGCCTGTCACTAAGCTATAGTAACATACTTAGTAACATACGAATAACTAATAGTGTGTTACTAAGTATGTTGATTATCTTATAGGTGTGTTACCAGACGATTAATATGTTATCTTGGTATTGTACCGATTCTAGAAGGTAACATACTATGGCAACAGACAAGAAACACATCGCCGTATATCTCGATAAGGCTGTAGAGGATGCGCTGAATGAATTCTGCATCGCTAACAGTATGGAATCTAAGAAGGGGCCGATGTATTCGGCGGCAGTTAATAAAGCACTGGCACAATTTTTCGGGATACCTAGTACCACACCAGATACCATACTTAGTACCACACGAGATACCATACCAGGCAACAAAGTAGCTCAACGCTTGGCTGAACTCGAAAATCAGTTATCTGAGCGGTTTGAAGAGATTGAGGAACGGCTGGGAAAATTGAGGGTCTGAGTGAATCACCCACAGAATCACTCAGGCCGGACATCGCAGAGGAACTCGAAAGCTTGCGCCAGAGTTTAGATGGTTCCGATCGCCTAGTCGTCAGAAAAAATCAAGAAATCTCTGAGCTAAATTCTCGACTGGCAACGAAGGATGAAACGATCGCAGAACTGGACGAGCAAATCGACAGACTAGAGTCCGAGCTTGCCAGTCGTGAGCCAACTCAATCAGAAAACCTGGCGACGGTCGGAACCGATTTGTCAAAAGTAGAAGCGGCCGACTTGCTCAACCAGTTGAAAGCGCGGCGCAAAAAATCGAAGGCGGACTTGGCAGATATGGACGCTGTTCTAGAGTTGCTCTCCCAGTCTTGATTTAGTAGCGGTTCCGTGTTTTGGGGGAAGGGTTGACTAGAGACTGAATATTTCTAGTCAATTTCTAGTCAATTTGTCTCCAATTTGGTCATTTGATACTCAGTTTGTAGTCAATTTCTAGTCAGTCCCATGCACGATCCACCCGTATTCTTACCAATAAAAAGCCTCAAACCGTTGATTTATCCTAGGTTTGAGGTAATTTAATTAAAGAGCGGGCAGCGGGAATCGAACCCGCATAGTTAGCTTGGAAGGCTAAAGTTTTACCACTAAACTATGCCCGCACACACAGAACCTAAACATACCACAAGCTTCGGAGAATAGCAATAGGTCTGTGCAAAATTTTTTAATGGTTCTCTGAAAGTGGTTGAATAGGGACTTGTAGCCCGCCCCAAAAATCCGCCTCTTCCATGCTGCGAAAGCTTTACGGGTGGAAATAATCGTAGATTTGCTGCGCCAGACGCGGGCCAATCCCAGAAACTTCAGCCAACTGTTCGGGAGTCGCTAAACGCAGATAGTCGATCGACCGAAAATGTGCTAACAACAGTTTTTGGCGGTGGTGTCCCAATCCCGGAATCTCATCCAAGCGCGATCGCTTCATTCTCTGACTTCTTTGATCCCGGTGAAAACTCACAGCAAATCTGTGCGCCTCATCCCGCACCCGACGCAATAACTGTACACCAGGCTGCTCAGAATTAGTTGGCACTGGCAAAGATTCCCCCGGCAAAAATATCTCCTCTCGCTGCTTTGCCAAACTGACAACCCGCAACTCATCTAGCAAATTCATCTCCCGCAAAACTTCCACAACTGCTGACAATTGACCTTTGCCACCATCGATCATAATCAAGTCAGGTTTGTCAGAAATAGTATGAGAAACTGAAGAGAAACTGCTGATTTCTTCCGGTTCTCCTACATTACTCGATTCATCTTCCTTCTTCCCATCCGTTAAATCCGCTACATAATCCGCTGCCGAACTTCCTTCTTCTTTTTTATCTCGGAATCTCCTACCGATAACTTCTGCTAAACTCGCAAAATCGTCCGAATGACCCGATTTAATTTCAGGATTCTTAATTTTGTAGTGGCGATAGTGTTGATTTGCGGGCAAACCATCGATAAATACGACGCGGGAAGCTACCGCATCCGAACCTTGGATGTGAGAAATATCGTAACCTTCAATACGGTGCGGCAGTTCGGGCAAATCTAGAAGTTCTGCTAAATCTTGCATTGCTTGAGAATTGCGATCGCTCAATCGTTGCATTCTCGCCAATTCATACTCAGCATTGCGTTCCACCATCTCAATCAACTCCGCCTTAGTTTGGCGCTGCGGTGTCAAAATTGTCACTTTTCGTCCCTTGCGATTGCTCAACCAATCTGCTAATATTTCCCCTTCTGGTAGGTCGTACTGCACGGAAATTTCGCTGGGAATTTCTACAGATTCGACATTTTGATAATGTTCCTCCAACACCCGCTGCAAAATTGCTCCCGGTTCCACACCGCATTGAAATTCCCATTTCCCGATTCGTGATTCCTGGGAAGAAGGCGAACTATTTTCACTCACATTTTCTGGCAGAAAAGGCGTTGGAGATGCAGGCACATCAGCCATAAATCCCAATCTGCCGACTAATTGACCGGCACGAATCTGGAATAATTGAATGCAGGCGTGCTGGGTGTCGGCTGCAAGGGCGATCGCATCCCTGGAAACAGTATCATTAGGTAAAGACACTTTTTGACCAGCACTCAAAGACTGCAAACCCTTAATTTGGTCACGAATTCGCGCCGCAGTTTCAAAGTTTAAATCTTCGGCTGCTTGTTCCATTTGTGGCTCCAGAATATCCAGTAATTCCTGAGTCCTTCCCTGAAAAATCATCGCAACTTTTTGGATAATTTTTTGGTAATCTTCCGCAGACATTAACCCCTGACAAACGCCGACGCAACGGCCGATATCGTAGTTCAGACAGGGACGGTCTTTAAACAGCGGTTGAGGGCGCTGTCGCAAGGGAAAAATCCGCTTAATTAAATGTAGCGTACTCCGCAGCGCCCCTGTATCGACGTAGGGCCCATAGTAGCGGTCTTTTGCACTACCGGCGCGGCGTTTGCGGGTGATGAAAATGCGCGGGTACTTTTCTGACCAAGTTATGCACAAATAAGGATATTTTTTATCATCTTTGAGGAGGACATTAAAGTGAGGTTGATGCTGTTTTACGAGGTTTGCTTCTAACGCCAAAGCTTCCGCTTCTGTGTCGGTGGCGATGAATTCAATTTCGCGTACTTGCTGCACCATCATCGCGATGCGGGGACTGAGATTTTGGCTTTCGCGGAAGTAGGAACGGACGCGGTTTCGGAGTTTTTTGGATTTGCCGATGTACAGAATGCGATCGCCCTCATCGCGCATTAAGTATACACCAGGAACCGCCGGAATTTCTTTGAGGCGGCTTTCTAGGCGTTCTGCATCTTTAATTAGCGGAAGCATTCTTTGGATCATTAGTTATTTGTTATTTGTTATTTGTTATTCCCAATGCCCAATGCCCAATGCCCAATGCCCAATCCCTCCGCTTCGCTTCGCCCAATTCCTACAATATCTGAGATAAAAACTTGCGCGTGCGTTCTTCCTTCGGGTTCTGAAAAAACTCTTCCGGCCCGGCTTCTTCAACCAAAACACCGCCATCCATCAATACAATGCGATCGGCAACTTCGCGCGCAAACCCGACTTCGTGAGTCACCACTACCATTGTAATTCCAGTTTGAGCCAAATTTCGCATGACATCTAAAACTTCCCGCACCATTTCTGGGTCTAATGCTGATGTCGGTTCATCAAATAACATGATTTTAGGCTGCATGGCTAAAGAACGTGCAATTGCTACCCGTTGCTGCTGTCCGCCAGATAGCTGTCCGGGATATTTTTGTGCTTGTTCCAAAATTCCAACTCTTTCTAACAGTTGCATTGCTACTTCTTCTGCTTTTTTCTTGGGCCAGCGGCGCACCCACACCGGGGCTAGCATGACGTTTTGTAGGACTGATAGGTGGGGAAATAGGTTGAATTGCTGAAACACCATTCCTACTTCTTGGCGAATTTTATCGATGTTGCGCAAGTCGTGGGAAAGTTCGATTCCGTCGATCGTGATTTTACCCTGTTGATAAGCCTCTAAAGCGTTGAAAGTGCGAATAAACGTCGATTTCCCGGAACCTGACGGGCCCATCACGACGACGACTTCACCTCGGTTGACGTTCATGCTGACACCACGCAGTACGTGAAATTGTCCGTACCATTTGTGGACGTTTTCTGCGACGATTACTGTTTCTGGGCTTGTGGGTTGAGTTTCTATCATTTTTTTTATTTTTTAACCGCTGATGAAAGTTGATGAACGCTGATAGATATTTGTGTTTAGAAATTGTCTAATAACTACAAACTAATGACTAAGGACTAATGACTACAGATTAATGACTACGGACTAATAACTAATGACTTTTTTCTAAACTTCGTTCTATTTTGCGGCCAGCTTGTGACATTGAGTAGCAAAATACCCAATAAATGATGCCGACAAATATGTAAACTTCGGCGTACCTGCCTATATAGGATGGATTTGCTAAAACTGCGCGGGATATGCCGATTAATTCTAACATTCCGAATAGGGCAAGTAGGGATGTATCCATGAATAATCCGATGAATTGACCGCCGATCGCCGGAATGACAATTCGCAACGCTTGAGGTAGTACAATCAAAATTGTGAGTAGGGGTGTATTTAGCCCGATCGCCCTTGCTGCTTCTATTTGCCCCCTCGGTACGGCCTGCAAGCCTCCGCGCACGTTTTCAGCCAAGTATGCCGCACTGAATAATGTTAATCCGGCGATCGCCCGAATCACTCTATCTAATTTGGGATATTCTGGTGGCAAGAATAATTGCAGCATCACTTGACCTAAAAACAAAATGCCAATCAAAGGCAAACCGCGAACAATTTCAATGTATAATGTTGACAACAATTTAACGACTGGCAAAGAACTTTGTCTGCCGAGGGCTAGCAATACTCCCAGGGGAAACGAAAGCACAATGCTAATAATTGCTAAAAACAGCGTCAACACTAAACCGCCCCAATCATTTGTTGAGACTTCTGTTAAGCCCAGCCCGCCTTTAATTAGCCACAGAATTACTGGGAAGGAAAGAGCCCAGATTGCAGGCATCCAACCCAGGATTTTAGGGTTGATTTGTCTGGCGGCGACATAGCTGGCGGCGGTTGCGATAATAATTCCTAAGAGGTAGAAGCGAGAGGTTAGGTCGATCGGCGAAATGACCGCACCAACAACCGCAGCACCGAGTAAAATCAGTGTAGGCGGATTCCAAAGTCGTTCTTCCCGCTGAATATTTCCCCAAGTCAAACCTCCCAACAAAGCAATTATTCCCGCCACTATCCACAGCCGCCAGTAAGATTCGCTGGGAAATCTGCCCGCGAAAAATAGCGGCAAGTTGGCTTCTAATACCCGCCACTGAGCTTTTGTTGTAGCCCAAAGGATAATTCCTTTGATAGTTTGGAAGGCGACAATCAGGCAAACTATTGTCAGAATGCTGTTGTACCAGGTACTAAATAGGTTTTTGCGCGCCCAATTCCAAGGTGTGGGCGATTCAGTGGCTGGGGGCGGCAGTACGGGAGTTGTTTCCATAGTTTTCGCAATTTTAGATGTTAGATTTTAGATTGGATACTGATAACGAGCGAAGATTGTGACTTATACAAATTTTCTCAATTCTTGCTACTAAAAAAACTATTAGACTTGTTTCTGAACACCGTTTATCAGGTTCGTCGCGGTGAGATTGTCTGTCAAATTTAGGGATTTTCAACGGCGACACACCCTACGACTACTTATTGTCGCCGATTTATCCAATTTTCCCCACCAGGTAACTGACTTAAATGTGAGGCTAACACCGCGGGTAAATCTTTTGCGGAATGGATATAAGTTAAGTTCAATAATCTCACAGCAGTCTCGATAATCAGGTTTTTATCCACCATCTCTGCAAGTTGAAATTGACTATAAGCACCGTTGAATACTTCCTCCGCAGCCTCTGCGATGGCATCTTCAATCACCTCCTCTTCTATGAAACTCTCCCATTCATCAGAATTGATGTAATAAGATGTTTTATTGTCTTTAATATTTGCCTTTTTAATTTCTCTGATTGAATTCCGAATCGAATTTACCCAAGAACCAGTTAATCGCTGTTCAGCTTGATTTTTAATCAAGTTAATCAGTAAAACATTTAAAAAAGATTGAATCTGTCGCAAAATTGCCTGTTTGCTCATTCCATCTAACTCATCGACTATTGCTAAAGCATCCGTATATCTTCCTTGCAATATGCTATTTCTAAGGGCGATTAATTCTTGTGTCATTTTATTTTTCTCAAGTTTGATAGTGGTAAATCAAAGTGTGAGTCATTCACTTTTAATTGCACTTGCTAAAATTCCTAATATTTTATTGACATCTCTCAGGTAATATTCTGTTAAGTCAATTTCAATTACTTGTTCTTTAAATCTTAAAAATCTCCAGGTTTGGCCGCTAGTAACAGCCCCATAAGTTATTGTTGCATTTGGGTTGCCTTCACGTTCATTAAATATTCTAGCTGCCAACATTTCGGCTACACATGGCCCCAAACTTGCATTGATATCTTCGTTTTGTGCTTCGACGATTGCAACTACTGGTGCGGTAAGCATTAATAAGTGTGAAGAATGACTAATCAAAAAATCGCAATTTCCATTTAATCCTTTTTCGGTATCAACTGTAAAATCTATTCCACAAAAAAGACCAATTTGATGGTTCAACAGTTTTCTAAGTTCGATTAAAATCGGTGCGGTAATCATGGATGATCGAGACTTGTCAGTATTGCTACTTAAAGCAATGGGTACGTTCTCTTTGAGAATTTCTACAAGTAAGGGACTTGGTTCTAATTCTGGCACATTAGAGAACAGATTGATTCGATCGCTAATCGTCAAAGAGAAATTTTTTGTTACTGTTTTTAAGTCAAAATCTCTGTAACTCATTTCAATCTTAGTTCCAGATTATAATAAACTTAACTTTTGACTTCGCTGTCAATTGTCAATTGTCAACTGTCCACTGTCCACTGTTGTTTACCTTTCCTTGATTTGTACGGTTTGATTGTACCAATTCATGAATAGAGCAATTATTAAACTAATTGTTAGGTATGTTACCATGATAATTAGCATTGTTTCGATCGCACGACCGGTCTGATTCAACGTCGGAGAGCCCACCACAAAGTAAACGTCGGGATAAGCCACCGCCACAGCTAAACTCGAATTCTTAGCTAAATTCAGATACTGACTGGTTAAAGGCGGCACAATCACCCGCAAAGCTTGGGGCAAAATTACCATCCGCATGATTGTTCCAGAATTCAGTCCCAAAGACTTGGCCGCTTCCCACTGGCCTCGCGAGACTGACTGAATTCCGGCGCGGACAATTTCTGCAATGTAACTGCCAGTATACAAGCTGAGTCCTGTCACCAAAGCTGCAAATTCGGGAGTTAATTTTAATCCTCCTTCGAGTTGCAATGCTGATGTCAGGCGCGGAAAATCGAGGCGAAAAGGTGGATTTTGGGTGATAATCCCAGCTAAGATTGCACTTAGGACGA
This sequence comes from Microcoleus sp. A2-C3, assembly GCF_036706065.1. Taxonomy (NCBI): domain Bacteria; kingdom Bacillati; phylum Cyanobacteriota; class Cyanophyceae; order Oscillatoriales; family Microcoleaceae; genus Microcoleus; species Microcoleus sp. A2-C3. The sequence goes on from NZ_JAUBVX010000043.1 coordinate 8,731, forward strand.
TCGCACCAGCAGCCCAAAACAACTGCCTTCCCGGCTTAGCTTCTTCCAGCATCACCCGCGCCCGCCACATCCACAGCCCAGCCGCCGCCAAAACCCCGACAGTTAGCAAAATCAACCAAATCTCAAAACCCGGCAAAGGCGCAGGCCAAGGTACAGCAATGCCACGATTTGTCAAGTAAATCGGCCCTCTCATCTGCGGGTTGTCTTCCAATTTTGGCAGGGAAATGAACACTGCAAAATACCAGAAAAATAATTGCAGCAATAACGGCGTATTTCGCAGAACTTCTACGTACAAAGCTGCTAAATTTCGCAGTAGCCAATTGTCGGAAAGGCGCGCAATTCCTACAGTCAAACCCGCAATCGTTGCGAAAATCAGGCCGATACCCATCACCCGCAGCGTGTTGATTAAACCGACTAAATAAGCTTGTCTATAACTGTTTTCGGGACTGTAGGGAATCACGCTTTCGCCGATGTCAAAGGATGCTTGGGAATTGAGAAAGTCAAATCCAAATGCAATCCCCAGTTGCGCGTAATTGGCGCTGAGGTTGTCCCAGAGAATGGCGATGACTGTTATTACTAAAATTAGGGCGATCGCCTGTCCGGCTATTTTCCAGAAGCGATCGTCTCGCAGTAGTGTTGATATATCTTTGAATTTGGATGAGTTCTCGGATTTGCCCGGTTTAGGTTCTGTATTCATAACTGTTTAATGTAGTAGATCGAGAAAATTGGTCGATCGCATAAAACTCGCAAAAATCTTGTAGGGTGTGCACTGCGCACCTTATCTGTGGGGTACGCGCTGAGCACATTGCTGCCTAAAATATCTTGTAGTTATTAGCTACAAACTTAATCGGTGCGCAATGCGCACCCTACAGACTCAACCGGTGCGCAATGCGCACCCTACTGATGAAATTAACGGAAGGGCGGCGAGTAAAGCAAACCGCCATCTTTCCAAAGTCTGTTTTGACCCCGGTCTAACTTAAGTGTACTTTTCGGGCCGAGGTTACGATCGTACATTTCCCCGTAATTCCCCACTTTCTTCACAACCCGGAGGGCGAAATCGTTCGGGAGTCCCAAACCTTTACCTAAATCTCCTTCTTTTCCTAGCAAACGTTTGACGTTCGGGTCTGTAGTGCTGGCGACAGTTTGGTCTACATTTGCAGAATTAATTCCCAAATCTTCAGCTTCAATCGTCGCAAAAATGATCCATCTTACCGCATCCGACCATTTAGGATCGCCGCTTTTCACGGCTGGGGCCAACGGTTCTTTTGACATCACGATCGGCAAAACAACGTTATTATCGGCATTCGGTAGAGTTGTGCGCTTCGAGACGAGTTGCGATCGATCGGCCGTAACTCCTTGACAGCGACCTTCTTGATACGTAGCAAAGGTACTATTCACATCTTCAAACACCACAGGAGTGTATTTAACTCCTAATTTTCGCATTTGGTCGGACAAATTTTGTTCAGTGCTCGTACCTGTTTGTACGCAGATAGATTTACCCGCAAAATCTTTTAAACTTTTGATGCCACTATTTTTTTTGACCATGATGCTTTGAGAGTCATAAAAGATCACCGGGGCAAATTCCAGTCCCGTCGTACTGTCGCGACTCGCCGTGTAGGTGGTATTGCGGCTGAGAATATCGATTTCTCCGGCCTGCAAAACTGTAAATCTATCTTTGGCGTTGAGCTTTCGGTATTCGACTTTTTCGGGATCGTCAAATATTGCCGCCGCTATAGCCCTGCAAACATCAACATCGAGTCCCGAATATTTGCCTTTTTCGTCTACAAAGCTAAAACCTGGCAATTCGCCACTAACGCCGCAAATCAGTTTGCCGCGGCTGACAATTGTATCTATCCGGCTCGGCCCTTGTTGCGATTTACCTTCAGCAGCATTTGTCGCTGGTGTTTGTCCGACTTGTGCCGATCGATCTCGACAAGATGCTAATGGTGCGACAAACAACATACTTGCCAACAGAAATCCCCATTTAGGCATAAATTTTAGTAGAACGCTTTCTCGACGATCCTACCTTGTAGCTGTCGATAACTTTGGCGATCGGCATCGCACAACATCAGGCGGCTTCAAATTAACCATTCTGAACCCGGTGCTACACCCTGACATATACCGACTACTCGCCTGTATTTTTTACCTATCACGGGCGATCGACCTTTCCTACAATTTTTATCCAATTTTAATTTAATGCGCTCAGAACCGCTCTGGTGCTAGGCGCTGCTCAGCTAAATCGCGGATTAGCGACAGCCGAGACTCGATGTATTCGTTCAACAAATCTGTTTCTTTGCCATTGAGCGCAGAGTTAGTCTTTAACTGCTTCAGCAGCCACTGTACTAGGGTTGCATCGTCCAAATTCACTAACAGAGTGGCTTGGGTGGTCTCAATTAATGACCAGAGTTGGCGTAACATGACTGGAGTCATAAAACCTCGTTGAGCGTAAATACGCACTGAATGGGCTGGCTGGGCGATCGGTTGGTCTTAGTGTTTCAAGCCGATCGACGAAAAGCACCTAAGTTATCGGCTTAATGATTATTTTATATTTGACCACAATAACTGAATATATTAGTGTCAAAACCTACAACACACAAGATGTTATAATAGTTTCTAATTTCTTCATATTCAGAGACACATTTTGATAAAAAGTTAACAATCTTTACATTCTCTCGATCGCGCGGGCTAATCGGAGCTATTTGGGATCGGGCCCAAGAGCCAGAAAACCCAAAAATCAATTAATCAGCAGCCACCAACTCTTGAACCCCCGCCAGAATTACTTCCAATTCAGCGATGATTTTCATAGCCCCCTCCCAATCGTTGGATTCCGCCAGGATTTGAAGTTGATCTGCCATCTGGGGCATTAACCGCACCGCCGCCGTAGCGCTGACACCTTTAATTTGATGCGCGCGACGGGCCAGTGTCTCCACATCTCCCAAGGCGATCGCACTTTTAGCAGCTTCTAAATAACCGCCAGTATCCACCACAAAAGCTTGCAGAATTTCCCGCTCAAAATCTAAATCAGCCCCCGCAATTTCACGCAAACGTGCCATATCCACTACAGAGTCTAGATCCGAAGCAGAGTTTTGGAGTTCCTCGCCCTGAAACTTGGGACTTTCAATTTTCAAATGTGCCGACCAATTTTTAAGTACAGATTTTAACTTTTCGATCGCAATAGGTTTGCTAATATAATCGTCCATACCCGCCGCTAGACACTTTTCCCGATCGCCCTTCAAAGCATTCGCCGTCATTGCAATCACCACCGTCTGGCGATCGGGCTCCCTCGAACCAGCAGCATTTGTCGCTTCCATCCGGCGCAATTCCTGCGTTGCCTCGTAACCATCCAAAATCGGCATCTGACAGTCCATCAACACAATGTCATACTTTTTGAGGGCAACCATCGATAGCGCCTCGGCGCCGTTATTTGCCACATCCGCCGTGCATCCCAAAACCTTGAGTTGATTTAGACCAACTTTTTGATTGATCGGAGTATCTTCAACTAACAAAATCTTTAAGCTGGCTAACTCCCGGTTGTCAATAACTGAGGCTTGATTTTTGGTTGAATTTGCCAGCGACAGATCGATTTCAGCACTAGGGGCGATCGCATTTACCAAGCACTCAAATAGCCGATGAGCTTTCACAGGTTTAGTTAAATAGCTGCTAAAACCGATATCTACAAAGCGTTTCGCCTCCGAGATCTGAGTAATTGAAGTCAGCACCACCCACTTTGTCTGCTGCATTGCCGGCTCAGCAATCATCAAACGTTCCAGACTTCCCGCCACCATTTCCGGCAACTGAATATCAACCAAAACGATATCGAAAGGGGATTTTATGCTGACAGCTTTGTACAAAGATGCGATCGCCATCCAACCATTCTCAACCTCCTCAACTTCCATTCCCCACAAAACAGCCATTCTCAGCAGCACTTTTCGGACTGTCGGCTTATCGCTAGCAACTAACAGTTTTCTGCCAGCCAGCACCGTTTCTAAATTTACTTCGCACGCTGTCTCAACCGCAGTTAAATTTTCCTTAACAACCGGCACGGTGAACCAAAAAGTCGAACCTTTACCAGGGGTACTTTCTACACCAATTTTACCACCTAGCAATTCCACCAACTGCTTAGAAATAGCCAATCCCAAACCAGTACCACCATACTTTCTCGTAGTAGAAGCATCAACTTGACTAAAAGATTGAAACAGCTTTTTTTGGTCTTCTGTAGCAATCCCGATTCCTGTATCTCTGACTTGAAACATCAAAAATAGCGATCGACTGGTTCCCAGTTTTAACGGTTGAATTTTCTCTAAATTTTTCTGCTCATCGCTGGTTCCGAACAACCTCGGAGTCCTGTCAGTCGAAACCTCAATCACCACCTCTCCTGCTTCTGTAAACTTAATCGCATTGTTGACCAGATTAGTGAGGATTTGCCGCAACCGTGCTGCATCACCTCTAATTTGCAGTGGCACGTCTCTGTCAATCAGCGCCACCAATTCTATACCTTTGGTTTGTGCGGGAGTTGCCAACAAATCCAGCACTTCATCCAGACAGATACTGAGGTCAAATTCGATCATTTCCAAGCGCATTTCTCCTGCTTCCAGTTTGGACAGATCGAGAATATCATTAATGATCGAAAGCAAATTTTGGCTGCTGAGTTTCAGCGTCTGCACAAAGTCTAGCTGTTCGGGAGTAAGATTGGTTTTCAGCAGCAAATCAGTCATGCCCATCACTCCATTCATCGGAGTGCGGATTTCGTGACTCATATTTGCTAAAAATAGCGACTTCATGCGAGACGCTTCCAGGGCGGCTTCTCGGGCTTGCTGCGCTTGTTCAAACAAAGTAGATTGCTGAATGGCGATCGCCAACTGTACGCTCAACCTTCCCAACAAATCCACCTCAGAATCAGTCCAAGTGCGCGGGCCGCTGCACTGGTGAGCAACCAGCAATCCCCACAAGCGATTTTGACTCGTTTCCAAACTCTCGATTTGCGACCCAATCAGAGGAGTTTCCGGCGAATCTTCTATTGCCAAATCCTGAGTTTCATCGCCGATAAAAATTGGTACAACTAAATTAGCTCTTACCTGCAAACTAACCAGAAAATCTCGGTGGATGTCGCTCAAACTGGCCGTATAAATATCTGCCCTTGCTTGAATTTTTCCGGCGCGGTATAGCGATAGATAACTTTCGCCAAAAGATATTTCTGGAACTTTTATGCCCAGCAACGGCCTCCAATCATCCCCTACAGATTCCACAACAACACTCGCTGTTTCCTCGGAATCAAAACGATAAATTACCGCGCGGTCAGTTGCCAGCAACTGCCTCACTTCTTCTACCGCAGTGTTTAGAGTTTGAGTGAGGTTGAGAGACTGCCGGACTCGCTGGGCGATCGCCGAAACCAGCCGTTCTTGTTCTGCTTGTTCCCGCAGCATTCTCTCAGCTTGCTTGCGTTCGGTGACATCGCGAATTACCGCAGCAAAGCACAGCGGTTCGCTGCTTTGAGGGTGCTTGACCAGAAAAGCATTCATCACAACATCAATGCGTCTTCCGCTGGGCAAGTGCTGCATTTGACCTTCTCCTTGCCACTGGCCCTGACTGATGATTCTTGGCCAAATCTCTTGACTGAATTTCTGTTGAAAAGTTGGGCCGATATAATCCCATATCTCTGTATAAAGCACTTCCGAAAGATTCTCTACACCCACCAGTTTTCGTCCGGCTTCGTTGACAAACAGCGTTTGGCCTTTTAGGGTAGCCATACCGATAAAATCGCTGCTGTTTTCAATTAGCGACACAAATTTTTGCCGTTCTTCTTCTCCTTTTTTGCGTTCGGTAATGTCGCGCTTGACGCAGACGTGACAAATTACATCGCCGCTGTTGTTAATCACAGAGTATGCCGCAACGTCGATCGCCAGCGTGCGACCTTTTTTAGTAGAGTTGGTAATTTCGCCCCGAAAAGTTCCAGTTTTCGCTAAACTTTTGACAATTGCCGAAAAACGCTCGCCCGCCACCAGCGGCGGCGCTTCTGCTTCTAATTCCGCGTCTGTGTATTCTAGCAGCGATTGGTGAGCGCGATTTTGTTCGAGAAAAAACCCGTCAGCATCGATAATTACGATCGCATCGTTGGAGTTTAAAAATATTTGTCGATAAAGTTTAAGTTTTTCCTCAGCTCGCTTGCGTTCGGTGATATCTCTTTTGACGCTGACGTAACAAACCACATCCCCAGCATCATTGAGAACCGCAAAAGCCGAAAGTTCTACCTCAAAGATTCCGGCTTGCAAAGCCTTAACACAGGTTATTTCGCCTCGATAACTCCCTGTTTCGGCCAAGCTTTGCAGCACCGACGCAAATGCTTGTTCTCCCATGTGAGTTGCAGGGGTTTTTCCCCACAATTTCGATGAAGTGTAACCCAGCAAAGCCGTGTGAGCTTGATTTGTTTCTAAATAATAGCCTTGGGGGTCTAAAATGGCGATCGCATCGTTAGACTTTAAAAATATTTCTTGATAAAGTTGCAGTTTTAATTCCGCTTGTTTGCGATCGCTAATATCCGTGAACAAGCCGTAGTAAACTATCTCCCCCGATGCTTGAAATTCTGGCTGGGAAGCTCCTTGCACCCATTTAAGTTTTCCCGACGGAGTGACAATTCTGCCTTCCCACCGCCAAGGCTGGAAATTTTCAGCAGAAAGTCTCAGGGAGTTCATAAAATCATCTCGTTCTTCGGGATGAATCATGCCAACAATTACATTAATATCCTGCTGAGCCGCCTCCGGTTCTATTTCATACAATTCTCGGCAACCGGCGCTCACAAACGAGAAAGTCATCGAGCCATCTGGATGCAAGTCAATTTGATATACCGTGCCCGGTACACTAGCAGTAATTTTTTGCAGTTGGGCTTGGCTTTGATTCCTGGCTTCATCTGTGACCTGCAATTGAGCAATCTCGCGAGAAATACCTAAAACTGCAAATACATTACCATCCGCATCGGATAGTGGAATTCTTTCAGTTTCCCCCTTGACATCGGTCTCTTGAGCTGCTAAAGTGATTAGCGAATTAGCACAGATTTGAGCAGCAGTATGCAGCAAACAAAGGTGTTCAAAATTAAAAGCAGATTCCTGCTCTGCACCGACAAAAAATACTGCTAATAATTCTTCACTTTGATCCGGGTTAGCTGGTGCCATCAATACCGATTTAAACTGAGCAATTGGTGGGCCACCGATGTTGTGCGCCCAATCCCGATTTCCCGCCAGCCATTCCACGCGGGCTGCTTGCAAACGTGCTTCAATTTCATCTCTGGCGCGGGTTGTTAAGGGCTGTGACTGTTGTTGCAGGTGTATTGTATTGTCTGCTACAGTTAAAAGTGCGTTAGCGAAGCCCGCCCCTACGGGGGCTGCGCCAACGAAGAGGATCGTCTCCCCAGGAATCAGGCGCGCCAGATGTACCAGACACGCAGACCAAATTTCATCAGCACTCAGAGCGATTTGTACTTGTACAGTAAGTTCATTGAGAACTTGCAGTTCCAAGGTACGCTGGCGGACTTTGGCTTTGAGGCTAGCGGCTAGGATTTGCATAGTGCTCACCACACTGGTTTGCTTATATTATAATTATCCATTTTCAAATTTTTTTAAACAATCATCTTAAAATACATCCGGCGAAAAGACAACTTTTTTAGATTTATATAATTTTTAATTGCTAAAAAACCAAAGTGCGATCGGGAGCGAAGCGGCAGAACAATGCACCTGCTTCGCTCCCGTAGCAACGTTTAAAGGTGAAATTATCCCATCAAAATCACGTTATCAATGACGTGGATGACACCGTTGTCAGCTTCGATATCAGCCGCGACAACAGTAGCATTTTTTACTTCAAAACCGTCAGAACAATCAATTTTAATCGGCGAACCTTCCAAGGAAGTCACAAAACCGAGTTTTGCCAAATCAGCCTTCATAAACTTGCCAGAGACAACGTGAAACATCAAAATCCTGCTCAGTTGGGGGACATTCTGCACTAGGGTAGTGATAGTTCCCGGCGGCAATTTCGCGAAAGCATCGTCAGTCGGTGCAAAGACAGTGAAAGGGCCCGGACTTTTGAGCGCATCTACTAAATTAGCTACTTGCACCGCCGTTACCAGGGTTTGGAACGAACCGGCACCTACGGCAATATCAACAATATCAGGCATGGTGTTCTACCTCGTCTGGGATAAAAAGTTATATTAAGTATCCTAAACTGATGCGGGCAACAATATAGTCCTAGACACATAAACCGGGTTTTTTAACCAGAATACTTCGTTCAAACCCTCAATCTCCGTTGAAAAACCCGGTTTCTTGGTCGCAGTCCGTAAATCCTGAATAGCTACTCTCTTTTTTGAAAATGCTGATAATTGCGAATTTGTAAATTTTTTAATTTGTAAATTGCTGCAAGACTGCGGTTGCTTATGACACCAAAACCTCTGTTTCTAAATCTGCAATTTCAGCATTTAGGTTTTCTCCCTTGTGAATGCTAAAACTGCCGTACAAAATTGAAAGTTCAAAAATATCTGTAGTCAGCACAGCAGGCTTGCGGTGAGATGATTCGCCCAAACAAATCCCTAAAAATTCAGATTCCAGTTCCCATACTTCCTCTTCATCGTGTACAGTCCAACTGATACCGCGGCAGTCTTTGAATGCCAGCGCATAAGGCAATCTTTCTTCAGGATTGTAGACGCATTCGATTAATACTTCGTTGCCCCACAAAGATACATTTATATTTGTGACTAAAGATGTCAATCCACCCAAGCCCAGCAAGTTATAGTCGTCTTTCCAATCACTCATTTAAATTGCTACAAGACTGCTTGCGGTTCAGATCTTAAAACCTCTGTTTCTAATTCTCCTAATTCTGGATTTAAATCCTCTCCCTTATGAATACTGAAACTGCCGTACAAAATTGAAATTTCAAAAATATCCGTATGGATTAAAGCTGCTTTTCGGTGCGCCTCTTCACCCAAATGAATGCCAATCAAATCAGCTTCTGGATCTTGTACATCTTCTGGATGGAAAACCTCCCAACTGATATCTCGGCAGTCATGAAATACGATAGTATAAGGCAATCGATCCCGTGTAGGATCGTAAATACATTCAAATACAATTTTATTTCCCCAGAAAGAGACATTGACATTGGTTACTAGGGATGTCAGTTCACCTAAATTAAGCAAGTTGTAGTCATCCGGCATATTAATCCCTCACTTTTTCTCCCGTATTGTGTGTTCCCAGAATTTGGTTGCCAAACTCATCGCGTGTTTTGACCAAGCTGCCGTCTTTATCAAGACGTAAACCTTTGTTTATTTTTCTGCCATCTGAACCGTATCTAGGCACTGGGGTTCGTATAACTTTACCATCAGCACGAATATTGACTCGCGAACGATCGGCAAATTCGTATTCAAGATAACCACCTTTAGTCTGTCTGATTTCTGCACCCAGTCCTCGCAAAAAGTCATCGACTTCTTGGCGAGTCATCCCGGTCAAGTCTCCAAATTCCGATGCAGTTCCATTTCCTCCAACTCCCTGACTCGGCATTGCCAAGTTTCCTCACCAACCATTGCTGATTTAAGTTTAACACAATACATTTTGCAGGACACAACATCGTTGTGTCCCTAGCATTTTCTGTATCGAAACAGAATTAACCCCAGCGCGAATGCTGATAAGCAGCATAAGTATCAAATAAAGCACCCACCAAACCAAAAGTTAGACCAATCACCAAAAACCCCTGGAGGGGACAGCCGCTGCCGAAAGTAGCTAAGAACTGTAAAATCTGGTCTTCTCCAGAACGACCGACCCCTTGGAGAGCAGGCACGAGACCGATCAACGAACAGCTAGTCAATCCCGCGCCGATTAACAATAAGGGAGCGATAAAGCTCAATAGGCTCGTTAGCAGTAAAGAGCGAAGAAAATTAGGGAAAATGCTCATAATATTCAGTAAATTCAGCTAAACTGCCGAAAGGTGCAAGTAAAATAAACTTGTCCTTTTCTACGATAGGCAGCGATCGCCCTCCGTAGCCAGTTCTGTCAAAAATCTTAAATTTTAGAGAAGAAACTTGTTTAAGATTTGTAGATAGATTTCATTTTTTGCAGTTGTTCTAGAGTGAAAATCCCTTGAGCACAACTACACCATCGAGCCTCAGTTTGTGGAGTCAGCGGTTGCTAGCAGCAATTTTATTGGGCGGCCAAGTCATGCTGCACTTGCTGAAGGGCAAAATTAACCGCCGCAATACCCTCGATCAAATGGCAGCAGTTGGCCCGGAATCGCTGCTGATTGCTTTGCTGACTGCGGGTTTTGTCGGCATGGTATTTACGGTTCAGGTAGCGAGGGAGTTTATTAATCTTGGTGCGGGTAATGTCGTCGGCGGCGTTTTGGCTTTGTCTTTGACTCGCGAACTCGGCCCTGTTTTAACAGCCGTGATCGTGACGGGACGAGTCGGTTCGGCTTTTGCGGCGGAAATCGGTACGATGCAGGTCACAGAGCAGATAGATGCCATGCTGATGCTCAGAACAGACCCGATCGACTATTTAGTAATTCCCCGCGTCTTGGCTTGCTGCTTAATGCTGCCAATTCTGACAATATTGTCCCTCGTTACGGGCATCGCCGGCGGGCTGCTGATTGCGACGACAATGTACGGCGTATCTCAAACCGTGTTTTTAGAATCAGTTCGCAGTTTCCTGACTCTGTGGGATATTTGCAGCGCGGGTATTAAGGCTTTTGTGTTCGGTGGTTTGATTGCTGTCATCGGTACTAGCTGGGGTTTGACGACTACCGGCGGTGCAAAGGGCGTGGGACAATCGACGACTACGGCGGTGGTGACGGCTTTGCTGGCAATTTTTATTGTTAACTTTTTCCTGACTTGGCTGATGTTCCAGGGCACGGGCTCTAGCGTACTCAAAGGCTTGTAAGCTAGGAAACAGTAAAATATGAATAATTGGCAATATTCCTTTATCTACCCCTGATTTAAACCCGTGACGACAACTACCTCTGGGACTGCGCCCACAGATACGATCGAACTCGCCCCTAGTTATGCGATTCCCCTAGTTCTGGTACTGACTGCTGTACCGCTGCTGTTTGTGCAGAAGTGGGTGAGTTTACCCCTGGCGCTGTTCGGCTTGTTTCTGATGTACCAAGCCGCCACGATCCGGCTACAGTTTACTCCAACGGATTTGGACATTTATCGATCGTCCAAGTTGATCCGCCAATTTCCTTTCCGACAATGGCAAAATTGGCGGATATTTTGGCCCGCTGTGCCGATTTTGTTTTACTTCAAAGAAATTAACAGCATTCACTTTCTGCCGGTTCTGTTCGATCGTAAAATGCTACAGACGTGCTTAGAACAGCGCTGTCCCCGTCAAGACTAAACAAGTTGTTAATTTTTAATTTTTAACTTTCCGTGCCCCACGCCGAACCAAATTTCTCATGAATTCAGACGAATTTCCCACCCAAAAGCCCGAATCACAACCAGCCGCTGACGGCGAACCAACTTTACCCGTGAATCAGATGGACGACCAATTGCCATTTCAAATACGGAAATTGTCGATCGCCCAAAACGATCTCACATCCCAAATTCTGCCCGAAAGAGACCCCTGGGACGAGGAAAATCCCCACATTACCCCTGTGGTGGACGAAGCGGGCGCGATCGCCCAAATAGAGCCAAAGACAGAGGATAGAGAATCTGAAAGTGCGATCGAGCCAATCGAGCCCGAAACAGAATCCCAGCCAGCAACAACCGCAGAAACGGTAACGCCCGTACCAGAAAATGTCACCGACAATTTGGTCCAACGAGTTCAAGCATTGCAGCAGCAAGAACAAGATTTGACCGCCAGAATTGCCGCCTTGGAAGCCGACAAAGCTAACGCCCAAGAAGCGTTGGGCGAGGCTCAAGCATCGATCGGGCGTTTGGTACAAGACGGCTTGATTCAACTAGATAGTCGCAAACAAACACTGCAAATCGAAGTCGAAAAACTCGAAAGAAGGCGCGATCGAATTCAAAAGGAAATGCGGACAACTTTTGCCGGAGTTTCCCAAGATTTAGCAATCCGAGTCCAAGGTTTCAAAGACTATCTAGTCGGCAGTTTGCAGGATTTAGCAGCTACCGCCGAACTCTTAGATTTGACGCCACCGGTGCAAGAAACTACCAAACAAATCTCTGTTGATAATTCTCCATCCTCTTCCCCGGTAAATCCCAGATTTGCTGAACAAGGATTTCAAGAACAAGCCAAACAAATTCGCCGCACCCTAGACCAATATCGCACTCTCCCCGACTATTACGGCCCGCCTTGGCAACTCCGCCGCACCTTTGAACCCATCCACGCGGAACGAGTTTCTAACTGGTTTTTCACCCAAGGAGGAAGGGGCGCTTTGCGGACTATGGGTTCGCGGTTGCAAAATATCTTGATTAGTTCGACCATTATTTCTGTACTCAGAAGCGTCTACGGCGGACGGGTGCGGACATTGGTGCTCGCGAACAGTCCCGAACGTTTGGGAGAGTGGCGCCGGGGTTTGCAGGACTGTTTGGGGATTACTCGCACCGATTTCGGCCCGGAAGGTGGCATTATTATGTTTGAGTCTGCGGAGGCTTTGGCTCAAAAAGCCGATCGACTGGTGAGAGATGGAAAATTGCCGTTAATTGTGATTGATGAAACTGAGGATTTAATTAGTTTGTCAATGCTGCAATTTCCGCTGTGGCTAGCCTTTGCTCCCGATCCGCAAAGTTTGATGGCTGCTAAGGATTTTTAAAGAAGGAAGAAGGAAGAAGGAAGAAGGAAGAAGGAAGAAGTCAGTAGTCAGTAGTCAGTAGTCAGTAGTCAGTAGTCATTAGTCATTAGTCATCAGGAAGAAGGAAGAAGGAAGAAGGAAGACATCTTCATAAATTAGTTTTAATTTCTTGTAATCCAAGAACTAAATTTAATTTAGGAAGATGTCACCTCCCAGCAGGTTAAAGAATTATCGTTAAATTTGTAGCGAAGACTTGAGTTCTCAAAAGTAATGAATGAGGGAATTTATTATGGGTTTGTGGTTGATTTTAAATGGCGCATTGTTAATCGCAGCTTACTTGCTGGGTTCGATTCCGACTGGGTACACCTTGGGTAAATTGATGCTGGGGATTGATATTCGCGAAGTAGGTTCGGGTTCGACTGGTGCGACTAATGTACTCAGGACTTTGGGGAAGTGGCCGGGGTTGGCGGTGTTGCTGGTTGACGTGTTGAAGGGCGTAAGTGCGATCGCTCTAATCCGCTACATCTACTCTCTAGAGTTAACCAGCCAACTAGCGATCGCCGCCGGTTTAGAAAATACTGCAACTATCATCCCGTGGATGGCAACTTTGGCAGGTTTGTTTGCAGTTTTGGGACACAGCAAATCTATCTGGCTGGGCTTTACTGGCGGTAAATCTGTGGCGACGAGTTTGGGAGTTTTGCTGGGTTTGTACTGGCCAGTTGGTTTGGGAACTTTCGGAATTTTTGGCATAGTTTTTGCGGTATCGCGCATTGTTTCTTTAAGCTCGATTATCGGAGCAATTAGCGTTGCTGGATTGATGTTTGCTTTACATCAGCCGCTGGCTTATGTATTGTTTGGAATTGCGGGCGGCGTGTTTGTGATTGTGCGGCATCGCAGCAATATTCAGCGGCTTTTGAACGGTACTGAGCCGAAAATTGGACAGAAATTGGAAACAGCAGCTAGCGATTGATCGGACGATTAGTATCAATAATCTCTAGCGGTTCTCAGAAAGATGAGGTATGCCCTATGCCCTATGCCCTATGCCCTATGCCCTATGCCCTATGCCCAGTCGTACCTCACCTTTTTGAGAAAGGCTATACATTTAATCTGCGGATTGCTGGGTAGAATTTGAGCGCAGAAAGTCACGGTATTCTATAGCCAATTGCATCGCTTCATTGTAAGGCGGATTGTCAGCAAATTTTCCAGCAATTCGTTCCCACTAAGGTTGAGAAAACGAGTTATTTTCTACTTTGTCTTTGAGGCGAGCAACTTCAGCTTCTAAGAGGGCAACCCTTTCTTCTAACTTTTCTGGCATTGGCGATGGTCTTCCCTTGAACTCAACTCTTATTTTTTTATTGTAGGTCTTTAAATTCTCTGTGGTTATTTACCTAATTCTTGAGAACGCAAACAAGCTGCTTTGACTGCTTCGATCAAAGCCGACCGAAAGCCGTTACTCTCTAATGTAGCAATTCCGGCAATAGTTGTGCCGCCGGGACTTGTAACTCGATCTTTTAATTCTGCTGGGTGCATTCCTGTTTCTTGCAATAGCTTCGCTGTACCGAATACAGTTTGCAGGGCTAATTGAGAGGCGATCGCCCGTGGCAAACCTGCACAAACTCCGCCATCTGTCAAGGCTTCGATCATAATCGCTACATAACCTGGCCCGGAACCGGAAAGGCCAGTCACCGCATCCAGCATACTTTCAGGCACTTCCACCACTTCTCCCACCGCCTGAAAGATGCGCTTGACTAATTCTAAATCAGCCGGTTGCACGAGTTTCCCTGGGGCGATCGCGCTCATTCCCGCGCCTACCGTTGCCGGAGTATTTGGCATCACACGCAGCACTACTCGCCCCGGAAACGCCGGTTCGAGCTTGCTGAGCGGGACTCCTGCCAAAATCGACACTACCACCGCTTCGGGCTGGGAATTAGCCGTTTCTCCATTATTTCCTTGTTTGCGATCGGCCGCCACGGCCAACTCCAAAGCTACCTTCTCAAAAATTTGCGGTTTAATCGCCAAAAACAGCACTTCTGTAGCGGTAGCAACTTCAAGATTGCTGGCTGTTGTTCCGATTCCGTAGGTTTCCGTCAAAAATTCCCGCCGTTGGGGTTGCGGATCGCTCACCAATATTTCTGAGGGCAAATAAACTTTTTGTGCTATGAGGCGGGATAAGAGAGCCTCTCCCATTACTCCGCCGCCGATCGTACCAAATTTTATGTTAGTCATTCTGAAGGAAGAAGGAAGAGGGAAGAAGGAAGAAGGAAGAGGGAAGAAAGAAGAGGGAAAAAGGAAGAATAAAGAGAGAAAAAGGAAGAATAAAAAAAGAGGGAAAAAGAAAGAAGGAAAAAGGAAAGAGGAAAAAAAATTGTAATAATCGAAAAATATCCAGAATGCGATCATCTGATTTCGGCAAGTTTAAAACTATAAACCAACAGACAATCTCATCTTTTACGATATTTTTCTTGCTTCCTTCCTTGTTCCTTCTTCCCTCTTCCTTCTTCCTTCATTCTTACTGAACCATTTGAGCTTGTTCTGCCGGCCAGACTGTCGGTGCAGGAGCAGCCGCAGCAGGGCGCGGGCGTCCTTGGGCTGGAGGCACTTCGTGAACCACACCAGACTGAGTTCTCACCTGCACGCAGCTAGGCGTAAACAAGAAGATGCTTTCGCCAATGCGCTCTTGATGACCGTCAAGGGCGTAAGTACCGCCCGCCACAAAGTCCACAGCTCTTTGCGCTTGGTCTGGATCCATCACCGTCAGGTTCAAAACCACAGATTTGCGTTCTTTAAGAGCTCGAATTGCTGCCGGCATCTCTTCAAAAGTGCGCGGCTCCATCACTACTACTTCCGAAATCCCGTTCATAGCTCCAGGCATTCCAATCACGTTATTCATTACTGACCCTACTCCCCCGGTTGGTGCAACAACATCCGTACCTGTCGATCCTACTACTGACCGCTCCCGCATTCTGCGATTTTGGCGACGTTCTTCTTCTGCTGCGGCGACAGCAGCAGCGGCGGCGTTCGGTTCAGGCTGTTGGTAGACGTTCTGAAAGCGTTCTCCTTCCGCTTCGTCGTACTCGTAATCGTATTCAGGCTCATTGTTGAAGCCTACAAAATCTCGTAGCTTAGAAAAAATGTTCACCATTTAAGCTCCTTCACGACTGTGCTGCCCCGACTATACTCGCGTTGCGGGTTAGCCGCGGGTCGCTAACTACTCTATTTTTAACCCAAGTTGTGCTGATCAGAAGATTTCAACAATTTATCTCCTCCTAGAGCCAAACAAGCTTGTTCCTAGCCGTATCATAGTAGCACCTGCTTGAATTGCCAAATGATAATCTCCCGACATCCCCATCGAGAGCTGCTGCATTTGAATGCGGGGCAAATTTTGCTGCTGGATTTTGTCAGCAAGTTCGCGGGTGCTGTTAAATAATTCTCGGATTTGCGAGTCATCTAATCCCAACGGAGGTATTGTCATCAAACCTTGAATTTTGATATGCTGACATTCGTTGAGTTCTGGAAGGTCGGCAAGCAGTTCTGGGACGCTCCACCCGTATTTGTCGGGATCTGGCAACATTTTTACTTGCAGGCAGACTTGCCGAGAGCAGGACTGTTCGCCCGCTATGCGATCGAGCCGACGGGCCAGTTTTAAGTTGTCCACAGAATGAATCCACTGGAAAAGCTCTAGGGCTTTGGCCACTTTGTTGGCTTGCAAGTGGCCGATTAAGTGCCAGTTGATATCCGGCAAATCTTGCAGTTGGCTTTGTTTATCGGCAGTCTCTTGAATCTTGCTCTCGCCAAAATCTCGGATACCCGCCTCGTATGCTTCGCGGATAGCGTCAGTCGATACCTGTTTGGTAACGGCAATTAACCGCACTGATTCGGGCAAGTCTTGGCGAATGCTGTTAATTCGAGAGGCAATGGTCATAGGTTCTGGATCGCTGAGAACTGGAGGGCAAGAAAATTAAAACAGATACCAATTACCAAATTACCAATTACCGATTACCAATTACCGATTACCAATTACCAAGTTACCAATGGCCGATTTTCGCTACTGAAATGTCCGCTTGTGAATAACCTGTAATTGGTCGTACTCCTGATATTGACCGCTGCGACGGAGGGTTCGCAGGCGAATTTCGACCATCAGGCGAGCGTCGGAGCGACTGATGGGATCAAATCTCAGGCCGCCAGGGCCGTTGGTTACTAAGAAAAATAGGCGTTGGGCATATAGGGTGGTAAATAATTCTTGGCTGTCTTCAACCTGGGATATCCTGAAGAGGAGGCCAAAGTTTGGATGATTCAGGTAGGTTTCGGTAGTCATTCACACTCACAATCGATCGATAATTAGATTAAAGATTTAGACTTTAGATTTTAGTTTCACTCGATCGCGGGGTGCAAAGGGCGATCGCCGTAGCCATGCTATAGTCTCCATCGTGACTGAGGCTCAACTGCCACTGGCAATTTCCCCAAACAGAGGCTTGTGCTGCTGCGGTTCCGTGCAGTTGCACGTTGGGAGCACCGTTTTCGGAGCGCCGAATTTCCACATCTGCATACCGTATTCCCCGCCATCCCGTGCCTAGGGCCTTGACAACAGCTTCCTTGGCTGCCCACCGCCCGGCTAGTTGGTTGCAGGAAACTCGGTTCATTTTACCTTTAATGCTGCTGTCTTGAGAATTTAGTTGTCGGCAATCTCTTTGTTCGGCCTTGGTGTAAACTTTTTCTAGGAAGCGATCGCCAAACCGGTCTAATGCCGCTTGAATCCGCGGAACGTATACGATATCTGTCCCAAGATAGATGTTCAAGGTCTTGGATCTCTAAATATTTGTCTCCATTACTTTAGCAGCACTATCGCGTCGAAGTATCTCATACCATTTGAGATTGAAGAATTGAAGAGTTGGGGATGACTTACTGGATATGGCTTTGGAGTCTACCTACATCTGCATTCTTGTTGGAAACTGGTATTAGTTTTGCTTGGATGGGTGGCCCATACCCGTCAAGCATAAATGGTTTGATTCCCGTACTGTCAACTGTCAACTGTCAACTGTCAACTGTCAACTGTCCCAACCCCAAACCAAGCGGGCGCTCCAGAGGGCGAGTAAGCAGCCGAGGGCGATCCAGTCTCGGATTTTGAAATCCAACTGGTGCCATTCTACACGGTGTCGATCGGGACTGGTGAAGCCGCGAACTGTCATAGCGCTAGCCATTTGTTCGGCTCGCAGGAGCAAGTTTTCTAACAGCCGCTCGGCAATCAGTAACCAAACTTGAGCGGCGCGGCGAAATCCGAGTTTTTTCCAGTTGATCGCTCTGGTGCTGACCGATCGCACTAAATTTTGTATTTCTTCCAATACTAGGGGAATGAAGCGCAAAGATAACGTTAATGTTAGTGCGATTTCGGTGACAGGCCAGTTTAAACGACGCAGCGGCTGCATTAAGTTTTCTATAGCTGCGGTGATTTCTTCGCTGGCTGTGGTAAGGAGGTAGAGGTTGGTGCTGTAAATTACTGTGAAAAATAGGGTGCTGACGTTGATAGCTAAATCTAAGGATTTGCGGGTGATTTTAACCGGGCCTTGTTTGAATAAAACGTAACTGTAGTTTGTGGGTTGGGGGAGTTTATTTGGGGCTTGAGCTTTGGGATTTTGGGTTGGGGGGTTTGAGGCGAAATTAAAAGAAGGTTGATACCAGGGTTTGGGATTTTGAGCGGGTGGAAGGGTTGCGGTTTGTTGGGAAAAGGTTAATTCGTCGGCGGGGATGCGGGGCTGGTGTTCTGATGGAAGTGCGTCGGGGGCGATCGCGCTGAGGCAAAATACTAAAAGGCAGAATAGCAGCAGCAGTCCCATTTGCTGTTTCCACACGCGGAAGGGAATGGCTGCGCTGAGTGTCAGTACGATTAACATCGCTACTAGCATCAACCGCCAAACGGGATTGGCGAGTATTGGTACAATCAGAAATGTCATCAACCAGGCTAATTTGACGCGGGAGTCGAGCCGGTGCAGCCAGGTTACGGGTTGTTCTAGGTAAAGTCCAATCGGAAGCGATCGCAATAAATCCATTTTGTCGATTTAAGATTTTTAAGAATATCAATTTATTGAACTGCGAAAAACGTGAAGGAAGAGAAGGAAGAGAAAGAAGGAAGAGAAAAGAAAAAAACGCAATTTGCTTAAATCATTAAACTGCGTTTTTTCTTTAATCTAGAGTCTAGAATTACTTCACACGTAGTGCTCTGTTGGTGGTACTTTCTTCGCTGGCGCGAACTTTTTTGCCTCTCCACAGGAGCCGCATTGGTGTACCTGTAAAGCCGAGGTGTTTGCGGAATTGGCTTTCCATGTAGCGGCGGTAGTTTTCGGTGAAGCGTTTGGGATCGTTGACAAACAGCGCGATTGTCGGTGGTTGCGCTCGCACTTGAGTACCGTAATAGATTTTGCCTTGTTTTCCTTGGCGGGTAACTGGCGCTGAGTGCCAGGTTGTGGCTTCTTCTATGACTTCGTTAATCACGGCGGTAGCGACGCGACGCTTGTGTTCGTCGGAGGCTTTGTCTACTAATTCAATGATTTTTTCAACTCGCTGTCCACTCATGGCGCTGACAAAGATCATTTCGGCCCAGTCGAGGAAATACAGTTTAGTTCTTGCTGTTTTTTCGTACTCGTAGATCGTGTCGTTGTCCTTTTCTATGGCATCCCATTTGTTGATGACGATGATGCAGGCTCGACCTTCTTGGCTGATGCGATCGGCTAATTTTTGATCTTGATCAGTAACGCCGTCAATTGCGTCAATGACTAGCAGTATGACATCGGCGCGGCGGATGGCTTTGAAAGCGCGGTTGATTCCGAAAAATTCGGCACCATATTCGACGTTTTTCTTTTTGCGAATTCCGGCGGTGTCGATCAGGCGGTAGGTTTGACCGTTGCGTTCTACTATGGTGTCAATTGCGTCGCGGGTTGTGCCAGAAATCGGGCTGACTATGGCGCGGTTTTCTCCGAGAAATGAGTTAAGCAAGCTCGATTTGCCGACGTTGGGACGACCGATTATTGCTACTTTTATTTCATCTACTTCTGGCTCTACTTCTGTGGGAAGGTAAGTCATTAATTGGTCTAGCAATTCGCCGGTGCCGTTACCGTGAATCCCGGAAATTGGGAAAGGTTCTCCCAATCCCAATGTCCAAAAGTCTGCTGCTTGGGTGAGTCCTGTATTTTCCGATTCGCATTTGTTGACGGCGAGAATGATCGGGACTTTTTGCACCCGCAGCCAAGAGGCGATGGATTCGTCGCCGCCTGTGAGTCCGGTTTTTCCGTCTACTACGAAAATGGCTGCGCTGGCTTCTGATAGGGCTGCCAGTGCTTGTTCGCGGATTAATGGCAGAAATTCGGTTTCGTCGTCGAATACTAGCCCGCCGGTGTCTACGACTTGATATTCGCGATCGCCCCAGTATGCTGGTCTGTACGTGCGATCGCGCGTGATTCCCGGTTCGTCGTGGACGATCGCGTCTTGGCTGTTGGCTAAACGGTTGACGATCGTCGATTTGCCTACATTGGGTCGTCCAATAATAGCAACTATAGGTAGAGGCATAAAAGTAGCAGCAATTAGGCTGCGCCGTAATTTTGAGCTTTAGTCTTTGATTATAAGGGAATGTGACTGAAATGGAAAGACTTATTTCTGTATTAGGCTTAGCTGTTTTTGTCGGTTTGTGCTACGCCTTTTCAGTCGATCGGCGCGCGGTTAAGTGGCCTCCCGTACTGTGGGGAATTGCTTTGCAGCTTATTTTTGCAATTTTGATTCTCAAAACTGCTCCTGGTTTGACGGTATTTAAATTTTTGGGAGATTTAGTCACCCAATTTCTCAATTTTTCAGATGCCGGGGCAAAGTTCGTATTTGGAGACAATTTTGCCGAACACTTTATCGCTTTTAAAGTCTTGCCGACTATTATCTTTTTCTCTTCGTTTATCACCCTACTCTATCACTATGGCATTTTGCAGCGGGTGGTGCAAGCAGTCGCTTGGGGCATGATTAAAACCATGAAAACTTCCGGTGCAGAAACTCTTTCCTGTGCTGCCAATATTTTTGTCGGACAAACAGAAGCGCCACTGTTAATTAAGCCTTATGTGGCGACAATGACGCTCTCGGAACTTCACGCTGTGATGACGGGGGGTTTTGCGACAATTGCCGGCGGAGTAATGGCGGCTTACATTTCTTTTGGAGTGTCGGCTGAACATTTAATTGCTGCGTCGGTGATGTCGGCACCGGCTGCTTTGGCTATTTCTAAATTGCTGTACCCGGAAACAGAAAAATCCCTGACTGCTGGCGAGGTGGAGATTAAGGTAGATCAGGTTTATGCTAATGCGGTGGATGCGGCAGCTTCTGGTGCTACCGACGGCTTGAAGTTAGCTGCTAATGTCGGGGCGATGCTGATTGCTTTTTTGGGTTTATTGGCATTTTTTAATGCGCTTTTGGGTTGGTTTGGAGGGCTGATTAGTTTGCCTCAGTTGTCGCTGGAATGGATTTTTTCTTATTTGATGGCTCCGGTGGCTTGGCTGATGGGTATCCCTTGGGCTGATTGTGGAAAAATAGGAGTTATTCTCGGAAAAAAGACGATTTTAAATGAATTTATTGCTTATTTAGATTTGATGAAATTGGTGAAGCAACAGGCGATTTCAGAACGAGCAGCAATTATTGCGACTTATGCTTTGTGTGGCTTTTCTAATATTGGTTCCATCGGGATTCAAATTGGGGGGATTGGTGCGATCGCGCCATCGCGCAAAGGCGATTTGGCTCGGTTGGGTGTGAGGGCGATGATTGCTGGTTCTGTGGCTTGTTTCATGACTGCTTGTATTGCCGGAATGCTGCTTTAAAAGTTCTCAGTTTTGTAAGGTGCGCGGTACGCACCCTACTTTCTACTCTCAAGGTTATTAAATAAAAGTTAAAATTTGACAATTAAAGTCTGGTAGATGTTTAATATATAACGAAAAACATCTAACTTTAGCGATCGGCTATTATGGAAAATAGGCAGGAGTTTAGTCTGTAACAACGGTATATAGAAACTGGAAACTAAATTCTCCTCAAAGCCAAATAAATAGGTGGTGTAATATGGCTGTTCTGCAACTAGAAGACGGTAGGACATATACGGAGATCGGGGCGATCGCTCGCCAACTGGATGTTTTAAATATTCAGATCGATCGCCTGTCAACGAACAAAAATCCTGCGGTTCGAGAAATTCTACTCCAAGACATTCTCAGCGTAACAGAAAAACAGCAGGTACTCGCAGCATTTAAAACCGAGTTTGAATACTTCAAGCGCGCTAGCGGATGTCAGTGGTGCGACTTAAAAGTGTTGCACCCCGGTTCGCCACAGATTTACTCGCTGATGATTAAAAGCGATCGCACTCACACCCACGCAGATGCAGAAGTTCTGCACGTCTTAGCTGGGGAATGTGTTTTTGGTTTTGTGTATCCTAACGGCTCTCAGGTACAATTAATGTTGGAAGCTGAAGAATATATTAAAGTACCGGCTAATACCGAACATTGGTTTTATCTCACTCCGTTGCTGTACTTGAAATTTGTGCAGTATTACACCACTGCTCAAGGTTGGGTTCCTCAGTATACTAATAGGAAACTCAAGATTAAAAACTAGATAAAACGGCGATTTCAACAGTCTCTTGAAATCGCGTCTACACAAACGATGTCCGCCTCCGCGGACTAAGCAATCAAGGCGAAATTGATTAAATTTTGTCTAATTCGGCGGGTGCGGCAATTTCAATTTCTTCGCAGCGCTGCAAAAGTGCTTCTATTTCCTGAGCCAGCAAAATTACTTCCGGCCAAGAAGAACCGTTGATTAAATCTTGGGCGTGTGCTAATTTGTTTCTTAATGCTTCTGCTGACTTCAAAAAACGCTCCCCGTAACGTTTGGATTTGAGCCCCAGTCGATCGACTATTTCGGCATTCGTCAGGATTAAATCTCGCTTGTCGCAGAATTGCAGGTAATCGATCAAGTCAATTGCCTCATTTCGCGATCGCCCTAATTGCCACAGGTGTTTTGCTGCTACAATGCGATCGCCCTTCAGCAACTTTTGCCACGAATCTTGGGGAAAGTAGATCCGCACAATCCGCAATAAATTCATTTCCAGCAGCGTCACCAACCCAAACAGCAGCATCCGCACCGGTGCTTTTTGCAAATCGCCGCAGGTGACAATCCCGTTGATGCGGTTGCTTTCCAAGACAAATAATCTCGGTTTTTCTCGCAGCAGCGGCAGCAATTCCATCAACGGAGTCGCGGCGGCGATTAACTGCGATGGGTGGAAAATTTGCTGGTAATCGCTGCATTTACCTGTCTTTAAGTGCGATCGTTCTATATAGCCGCAAACCGTCCCGTTTTCTTCGATCCCTAGCACATCAAAATCGCGCGCCTCCATCCACGATCGCAATTTAGCTGCATCTTCAACCGCCGGGACAGATTTTAGCGGTTCCGCGAGATATTTAACTGTAATACTGTCTTTGAATAAATCCCGCAAATCGGCGGAACTTGATTTTAAATGTTTCATCTCATGCCCAGTAATTTCCTGAGTCGTGCCGCGACAAGAGGACTATTAATATTTTAACTGCAAATAGAGACAGGGGATTGCCGTGTCTCTACAGATTTCAAGATCTTACTTGCTGGCTAATTCGGGGCAGTAATGATTTCCTGCAAGGGTGGTGATAATATCGGCATCCGCGAGAAAACTTTCTTTGACTGTGGGATTTTCGATACTGAGAGCTTGCGCGATCGCCCTTAATTTAACTTCCGGCAGAGAAACTCCTGCTTTAGCTTCTGCACATATCCTTTTCGCTGCGGCAATTTTTTGACCAGGGTTAGTTTGAATTCCTTGCAGTAAAGTGTTCGTTGCGTCTGGAGAGTAGCTTTTTGCTAAGCGTTTGTAGTCTTCGATAAATTTCCCATCGTCTCCTGTCAGCTTAATTCCCGATTCTTGGGGCGCGCACAACTCATTTAAGGTAATCACTTCTCCCGCTGAGTTTACCAGAAAACAGCCTGCGCGTTCTTGGGCGATCGCACTTTTGGCGATCGGGACAAATTGTATAATAACCGCGGACATCAGAGCAGTTAAACGCCAGTAATTTAGCATGGCACTATCCTTTATTTGTAATTGTTAATTGATGCTTAACGGGCTCTTCGGCCCGTGCCACAATAGACATCTCCAAAAACTATTGTGGGGCTGGCAAGATGCCTGCCATTCACGGGGCTGGCAAGATGCCTGCCATTCACGGGGCTGGCAAGATGCCCGTGCCACAATAGACATCTCCAAAAACTCTTGTGGGGCTGGCAAGATGCCTGCCATTTTCAAACTAGCATTTCATTGTCTGTGGAAGTTTTAATTAATAGCAAACATCCCCCTTGTGTGAGCGAATAATGTGTAGAACCGGGAACCGATCGAATATAATCGCCTTGATAGCAAACTTCCCCTTCTACAATTAAATCTCCTTCTAATACAAGCACTTCTTCCGAGCCAGCGTGTCGGTGCAGGGGAAAAGTTACTCCCGGTTCTAGTCGCATCAAGCAGGTAATCTCGCGCTTTTTTTTGTCAATGTAAAGCTTGCCGATCGAGATTCCCGGAACTGAGTAAGGTCTCCATTTGACATCGCGCGATCGCACGATTACAGATGGAGTATTGTTCTCTGTTGGGGAGGTAACAATTGGCTTTGAATTGACTGATTCTGCCGTTAGTGGCAGTTCCGCTATGCGCTGAAATAGGCGGTTTTTCAGGTCGGGGGCGACGGGAACGGCAGGGGCTGTGTAGCCGATCGCAGCAATTGCTGTTTCAAAGGCAGCTAATTCACTTTGTAGTTCTGGAGATGCTTGCAATTTCTCTGCAAGTGCGAGGCGTTCTGACTCATCGAGGATATCGAGAGCTTGAAGGGCTGCAAGGGTATTAAACTCCTCGTCTGGCATCATTTCCATCTGTTCTCCGGCATGATCGATTTTAGATTGTAAATTTTAGATTTGTTTTTGCCATTGCACTAAAGAAAGATGGAAGATTGGAGATGCCATAATTTTAGATTGATCTTAAACAATTTAAATTTTGTTTTTTAACAACCTAAATTTCTTCGCTCAAATTTTGGCGCAATTTAGAAATTCCCAAGCGAATTCTAGTTTTAACTGTACCTGTTGGGATACCGAGTTTAGTCGCGATTGCCGCGCAAGTCAATCCTTGGTAATAGGCTAGTTCGATCGCAATTCGCTGTTCTGCTGGCAGTTTTTCTAGCGCCGCTGTAACTTGTGCGCTGCGTTCTTCGATCATGGCATCTTCCATCGGTTCTGCAAGGCTCGAAGACGGAATTTTCGCATCTTCCAGACAAGCTTGGGCCGCGCGGACTGTTCGCTGCAACACTCGGAGGCGATCGAGGGAACGACTGCGGGTAAGCATGAACAACCACGTATCCGCTCGACTGCGACTAGGATCGTAAGTTGCTGCTTTTTGCCAAATTTGGGAAAAAACATCGAGTACCACTTCTTCAGCTTCTTCTACCGAACCCAGGATTTTGTAAGCGAGCCCGTAACTTGGACGACCGTAGCGATCGTAAAGTTTAGCTAATGCCGTTTGGTCTTTGTGGGCAATCTGCACTAAAAGTAGCGATGAATCGCTTGACTTTTTGCCTGTCATCTCAGTGTACCTAAAAAATTTTGTTTTGAGTGTGCAGATCCAAAATCAAATATTCGGCGTATATCACTATAGAACATAATTCTAAGTTAATTGGGGATGCAAGCATAAGTATGCCTTGGCGGGCTAATTTCGTCATGCTTTGAATTGTAATTTTCCCGATTGATATTGCATTTTATCACTTCTGCATAATTTTTAATACCCAATCTTGCAGTAGAGATCCAAAATCCCCAAACCTTCGTATACCAATTAGGACTTACACAAAAATTAGTTTTACACGCTATTTAAAGCGCTGTATAGGATGCGCACGGCGCACCCTATACAGCGGTAAGGTGCGGACGGCGCACCCTACATCTAGAAGTCTTGTAAAAATCTCATTAGAAATAGAGGTGCTAACTGTGAATCTCACAAAAAGAATTCGGCGAACCATATTAGCAATTGAAGTAGCTTTAATTGTGGTATTAACTCCCGGAATAATTGCTGCTTCCGACCACGACGACGGCGAAGTCGATATCAAAGGTCGTACTGTCAATTTAACCGACCTGTACGTATATCGAGAAAAAGACCAAAATTCCAGTGCTGCGGACGGGGATTTAGTATTGACAATGAATTCAAATCCCCGTTCTGTAGCCCGTTATCAATATTATTTCAGCACTACAGCCCTTTACCAATTTCACATCACCCAGGTAGGCGATGTAAATTCTACCCCGACTGGACGCGCCGATATTATCTTGCGGTTTGCCTTCAGTCCGCCTAACAATCAAGGTATGCAAGCAGTGGCGATAACTGTGATTCGCGGCGGCTCCGAGACAACTACTAAGACTACAGTTAACGGCGGTTTAATTGCCACAACTCCGCTGAATTCTAATGATGTTTTGAATACAGTACCTGTGGACGGTTCTAACTTAACTGTATTTGCAGGCTTGCGGGAAGACCCATTTTTCTTTGATGTAGAACAATTTTTTAGAGTTCGCGCTGGAGCTTTGGGAACAGGGGCGAAAGTAGGTTTCAAGGAACCGAGTAAAGCGATCGACTTTGCTAAAGGTTATAACGTCAATACAATTGCGGTGCGCGTTCCGAAAGCACTTTTGCAAGCAGGAACTGGGGCGAATACTTTTGATGTTTGGTCAACTGTTGCTGTCAGGGATGGAGTTGGTGGATTCAAACAATTCGAGCGTTTGGCGAGACCTGCAATTAATGAGGGTTTGGTAGTTACTCCCGCGTTTATGGAGGCATTTAATAATATTTCTCCTAGATTGGATTTGAGTGCTGCTGCTGCTCCGGTGCGCCAGGAAGCTGTTGCTACTTTGAAGGCTGTGGATCTTTTGGACGGTCAGCAAAATGTCGATCCAAATGCGATCGCCCAAGCTTTCTTACCCGATGTCATGCGGATCGATACTACAAGGCCCAGCGGGTACGGTAGCGCGGCAAATGCTCAAGGAAGTTTGATCGGAGGTCGTTTGCTTTTGGACGACGTTATTGATATCACTCTGGGAGCTTTGGTGGGTTCTCCGGTTGGCGATAATGTTTCATATAACGGAACTCCGGGGAATCCGGGTCAGGGACACAAACCTTTAGAACCGAATTTTCCTTATTTGGCTTTGCCGAATTAGTCAGTTGTCAGTTGACAGTTGACAGTTGACAGTTGACAGTTGACAGTTGACAGTTGACAGTTGACAGTTGACAGTTATTTGTAGGGTGTGTCGCTATCGATAATTCTGAAAAAAGAGCAACAATTTCAGAGCGACGCACCTTCCACAATCATTGAGGAAACCAACCTAATAATTGTTTCGTAGCAAAAGTTTTTTCAGTTGACAGTTCGCAAAGTGCCCCGTCGAATTAAACCGTATTTTTTTGTGCTAGAGCAAAAAATGACGAACCATACAATATTATGACTGCGAATAAATCACAAAAACCTAAATCAGATATTTTCTGGTGGTTGCTCCTAATCGGACTACCGATAGTGGGAATTGTCGCAGTTAATTTGCTGCCGAATTTGCGCGAAATTTCAGATAAATTTGCTAACAAAAGTCCGGTAAATCTCGATGCTAATTACCGCTATAATTTCTCGGCTACTTTGAGAAATAATCCGAATCAAAAGGAAGCAATTCAGCAAGAAATAGCTTTTTATCAGCAGCGATTGGCTGTGGATTCCCAGAGTGGTTTGAATCGGGCGGCACTGGCGGGTTCTTATTTGAAAATGGCTCGCGTAACTGGGGAGGGTGGTTGGTTTTTATTAGCGGAACAAGCGGCCCAAAGATCGATCGCCCTTTTGCCTTTTGACAACAAAGGTGCGCTGTTAGTTTTAGCTCGAATTGCCGAGGCTAGACACGATTTTGCTACGGCTTTGCGCTTTGCTAAACAGGTGGGTTTTGAGAATGAAGATGCGATCGCCCTTTCCGTCACATCTCACTTAGCCACCGGAAAAGTGAGTGAGGCAAGTATAGCAGCAGAAGCCTTAGTTAATCGGATTCCCAACTTAGGTTCTCTGACATTAAGAGCATTAGTGAGAGAGTCGCAGGGGCGAGATGCGGAGGTTTTGCAGGATTATCGGCAAGCAATGGCTGCGGAGGAACCGGGAGAGATTGCCGGATCGGCGCGCGCCAGATCGCTCTTAGGTCGATTTTACGCCCGTCGTGGGCAGTTTGTGCAGGCGAAAGCGCTATTTTTGGAAGCTTTGCGGTTAGTTCCACGATACCCGCTGGCGCTGATTTATTTGGGGGATTTGGAGACGCGCCAGGGAAATTATCGGGAAGCAGAGGCTAATTACAGCAAGGTTTCTGCCTATTCTGGAGGGGCTGCGACGGTGTTCGATCGCCTGGTGGATCGTGGTATGGCGAGGGTGAAGGAGTTAGAGGGAGATGCGATCGCCTCCGGGAGATTGCGCGACAAAGCAGAAGCTGGGCTGCGACAGGAACAGGTTTCTGGCGGTTTTGGACACCGCAGGGATTTGGCGAGTTTGCTGCTGGAAAAAGGTCGATCGCAGGATGTCACCGAAGCGCTGCTGTTAATGCAGGATGAGGTGAAAATTCGCAGGGATGCGGTAACGCTGGATATCTACGCCTGGGCGCTTTCTAGCGCTGGGGAATTCCAAAAAGCCGATCGGGTGATGGCCGAAATAGTGCGATCGGGTGTTCGGGATGCGGGGATGTTTTACCGGGCTGGTGCGATCGGGCGGAGTTTAGGTAAAGATGCCGAATCACGCGCTTATTTTCAAAAGGCTAAGGAAATCGATCCGAGTTTTGATAGTCGATCGGGCAAAACATTAGGTTTGGGAAGTTATGAATTTTAAGATTAGCTATAGACAGATTAAGCAGAATAAATTGATGCACAAAAAATGGCACAAATCGCGCCAACATCTGATTCTTTTTGCGCTCACAATCTTACTATTTTTAACAACCTCAACCCGACCAGTTTACTCCCACTGGTCAGACTTATCAGTAGCCGAAATAATCGTCAACGATTTGCAAACCGAAATAACATTAACCTTTCCAACCGGCTTAACAAAATTCGCCGACGATAATGGAGATGGACAGTTACAACTGGCAGAAGTTAGAAATCATCAAACAGAACTAGAAAAGTTTTTTGGTCAAGAAATTAGCATCACTAACAGTAGCAAAACTCAAGGATTAGTTACAGTAAAACCCCTAGAAATAGCAGCTAAAACTGCCAGTTTGATCCAGCAGCCAAATACCCACAGCACCTTAATCTTAGACTACACCTGGCCCGTATCTAATGTAATTTCAAAAGACAACAAATTGCGGATTAACTACAATCTGTTTTTGCCCGGAGTGGTGACAGCTAGCTGTCAAGCTACGATTGTGCAAGCTGGTGCTGTAAAAAGCTTTGTATTTACAGCACAAAACCGGGAATTTTTGTTAGCTGGAAAAGAATCAATCTGGGAGTCAGGTTGGAGTTTGGTGCTAGCAGTAGTCGGAGCATTTGCGTGGGGATGCGTGCACGCAATGTCTCCCGGACATGGGAAAACCATAGTCGGTGCTTATTTAGTAGGTTCGCGGGCGACTCCAGTACACGCTTTGTTTCTAGCAGCGACAACCACAATAACTCACACTGCGGGCGTGTTTGCTGTCGGCGGAATTACGCTTTTCGCTTCTAATTTAGTCGATCCAGAAAAACTCGATCCTTGGCTGAGTTTAATTTCCGGTTTATTAGTAGCTATTATTGGCTTAAAACTCCTACTAGCAAGAATCAAAATTCGGTTCGGTGTGACGAATTCACTTCTAAAACAAATCAGAAATAAATTATTTTATAAAAAAACTGAAGAACCAGTAAATCTTTTAACTAGGGGAACTTGGGAGAGAGAATTTAAACCTGTCAAACCAGATACATCTCACCACTATCACCATCATGGAGACGGCCGCGTTCACTCGCATTTGCCGCCGGGATCTGACGGTTCTCCGATTACTTGGAAAAGCTTATTAGTGTTGGGAATTTCCGGCGGTTTGTTGCCTTGTCCTTCCGCTTTGGTGATGCTGTTGAGTGCGTCGGCTTTGGGCAATGTTGGTTTGGGGATGACGCTTGTGGTAGCTTTTAGTTTGGGATTGGCTTTGGTGCTGAGTGCGATCGGATTAATCTTGGTTTATGCGAAACAAAATTTTAATAAACTGCCAAAACAGATTACAGCAGTCAAATTTCTACCTGCAATTAGCGCGATGTTTGTAATGTTGTTGGGGTTGGGTATTACTGGAGAGGCTATGTTGAAAATATTGGCTGCGAATCAATGGATTGTTGGCAATGGATAATTTATTCAGTTGACAGTTGATAGTTGACAGTTGACAGCTTGCCCTCAGCGCAGTCGAAGGGATGAGGGCGACTTCTACCTAGAAGTCCGAGGATTGGAGTAATGAATAGTCTGATTTTAATTTCTCGCCTTTAGGAGTTCCGGCTTTAAACCAATTCTTTCTGGTAAGCTGTTTTTGAGAGCTTTTGTATCCCAAGATTTAACTAAGCTGGCGGGAAGTCCCCGCCCGGATAAGGATTAGAATTGGTGGGAAAGCCCGACTAATTCAAGATCAAATCGAACTATGTTTATTAATAATTTCAGCTAAATCCGGTATGCCGTTTTCCACGTAAGTCTTAGCTGAGGGGCGGAGTTTTGCATAGGCGCCTTTGACAACTGCTCTTGTGCTGTTTTCGGCTTTTTTGTCACTGATTTGGAGCAATTCGTCTGCTACTTGAGCTTTTCTTGCAGCCAGATATTCGACTGGGTTGCCATTGTTTACGGCTTCAGTCCACATCGGATCGAGTGCGATCGAGATTTCGGGCAGAAGTTGATCGACGACTTGGGCGCAATAGTCAGCCCGTATCTTTTTGACAGTAGAGTAGGCAGCTTTCAGAGCTAAACCACCCAATCCCGGCGCTGAAGCAACTTGTTTTTCTATCAACTCTACACACTCATCAACAAAAGTGTCTCTGTTTTTTTCATTCAATAGAATATCGCTAAGTCCCATTTTTACTCTCCTTGATTTAACAGTCAATGTGCTGATTAGCTTTGAGTTTCATCTGGCGATTATATATCAAAAAGAACACTTTGAAAAAAATATTAGACAAGCTCTGTCTTACAATAAGTGGCATTTGCACGTATAGCGGTTCTCAAGCGTGGTGAGGTATGCCCAATGCCCAATGCCCTGTTTGCCCTGTTTGCCCTGTTTGCCCAATGCCGTTCGCGTACCTGATCTTTCTGAGAAAGGCTATATATATTGGCACGCATGATTAGGATTCGACGTTCGACTTGAAGGGCGCAGGTACTGCAACGAGGGGAAGTTTCAGGGTTTGAGTCGGCCCATCGATCGATCGCAATACGAGATTTTTCGGTAATTTCGAGGCAGTGTTGACTCCGGCAAAAATTTGAAGCGATAAGGTTAAAGCCGCGGCTAACAACAGTTTTTCTAACATGGCACTACCTCCAATTACGTATGCCTTCCGGCATAATTCCTCTTACACCTACACCATACAGAACTTCTTCTCCGGCAAGTGCGATCGTACAAGCGTAGTTAAGTGACACATATCA
Organism: Microcoleus sp. A2-C3; assembly: GCF_036706065.1. NCBI lineage: Bacteria > Bacillati > Cyanobacteriota > Cyanophyceae > Oscillatoriales > Microcoleaceae > Microcoleus > Microcoleus sp. A2-C3. The sequence goes on from NZ_JAUBVX010000043.1 coordinate 40,113, forward strand.
CGAGGGAGGAGGGGGTGAGAGCAAGAGGGGGTGAGAGGGAGAGTGGGGAGACTGGGGGAGTGGGGTAGTGGGAAAAATCTTCCCTCTTCCTTATTCCCTCTTCCCTCTTCCTTCTTCCTTCCAAATCGAGAATTGTCCTTCAGAAAGAAGCCGTTGAGTGTCTCAGAAAGGTAGAATTAGCGCGTAGAAGTTATTTGACACAGCGGAGGTACCGACAAGATGCTTGCATACATTCTGGCGTTGGCGGTCGGTCTGGGCAGCTTTAGTATTTACATGGCGGCCTTCTTTTTTCCAGAAGTTCACCGGAAAAGTGATTTTACTTGGAGCGGGGTAGGACTTTTTTATGCGTTAATTTTATGGGCTTGTGCGGGGCGAATTACTGGTGCTCTCCTGCTGGGTCAAATGGCGGGGGTGGCTCTGCTGGGCTGGTTTGCTTGGGAAACTTTGACTTTGCGCAGGCTGGTAGCACCAATTGCTCAGCAAACTCCGATTCCTCAATCTCCGAATTTGGCTGGGGCGATGGGCGGGCCGTTAGCAGGTTTGTTTGGTAAGAAACCTGAACCCGCAGCCAAAAAACCTAAGTTTGTCCGATCGCCCAAACCGAAAACTGATGCGGTTCCAGCACCTGCGAATCAGGGCGAGGTCAAGGTAGCTCAACCACCGGCGACTCCCCCAATCGCGGAAATTATTGCCGAAAGTTCGATCGCCCCTGACTTAAAAATTCCCGACAAGAGCGCACCCGCAATTACAGAAATACCCGTGTTTTCCGTCGAAACTCCTGCTGCTGAGACTAAACCCGCGCCAGTAGAATCAGCCAGCAACTTCACTCCTTTACCCCTACCTCTAGAATTTTCAGAAATTGCGGCCACACCAACTGTGGAGCCAGCAGAGGCTCAGCCAGAAGCTAAAAAGCAGACTGAAGATGATGATGATTTTGACGAGATGTGGAGGTCGATGGCTAAAGATTCCCAGTCTGATGCTAGTTCGGCAGCCGCAGCGGCGACAGCAACCGCAGCGGCGACAGCAGCCGCAGCCCCAACGGCTAACCCAACTCCTGCCAAAACAGCTAAAAAATCCGGCGGTTTCGGAAGTCTGTTCGGCAATATCAAAAATAGTCTCGGTGGTATGTTGGGACGAGGTGCGACTAAAAACAAGCCTGATGCAAATACTCCGGTGACAACAGCAAAAGTGGCAGAGAAGTCGATCGCACCTGAATCTAAGGTAACGGCAATTCCTGCACCGGAGATCGACCAGATTCTCGAATCAGAATTAGCCCAGGCGGCCGCCGAAGTGGTAGCCGAAACCAGCAACACTGCTGTGGAAACAAGCCAAGGATTGCCGTTTCCCACCGATGTTGAAGCAATGGCTGAATTGATAGCGGCAGAAACCGCGAGTTCTGCCAAAATAAGGGAAAGTGCGATCGAAGAATCATCCGCTGAGACTCAGATAACGCCGTTAGCCCAAGAAATACCTGCGGCTGAGGTTGATGAAGCGACAGAAGATGCTGCCGCACCGGAAGCCGAAGCCCCTGCTGTATCTCTAGAAATGACTGTGGTGGAAATCTTTTCAGCACCGCCTGTAGAGATAGAAGTACCGGGAGAACCAGGGTTGAGCGTGCAGGTAGAAACGGTTTCAGTGTCAGTGATCTCGATCGAATCCACAGAAGAAAAACCCTCTTCTGACGGACAACAACCCGATTTAATCGAACCTGCCACACCAGCCACTGAATCCAAGTCTGAGAATATATCCGGCGAAGATCCGCCGTCATCTTGACGCAAAAAGCAAAAGGTAGAAACCAGAATTTAAAAAATTCTGCCTTCTACCTTCTTCCGTCTTCCTTTTAGGACTTAGGCGCGGGTGGCGAGAAACCGGGTTTTCCCAAAAAGAAATAATTCGTTGCCACTCGCATACTCAGTAAAAAAACCGTCTCTTTGGTCGAATTTTGTAATCCCGTAAATCCTTACTTTTACATTTTTCTTTCTTTCTTCCTTCTTCCTTCTGCCTTTTATATTCTGTTTTTTACATTCTTCCTTCTTCCTTCTTCCTTCTTCCTTCTTCCTTCTTCCTTCTCACTTAATATTATGAAAGCAATTATGGTCGTGGGAACAACATCTCACGCAGGAAAATCTTTACTGGTTGCAGCATTGTGTCGAATCTTTTCTCGATCCGGCTGGCGGGTAACTCCGTTTAAAGGTCAGAATATGGCACTAAATTCCTATGTCACAGCCGCCGGCGGAGAGATGGGCTACGCTCAAGCAGTGCAAGCTTGGGCCGCGGGCATCGCACCTTGGGTAGAAATGAATCCGATTTTGCTCAAGCCGCAAGGAGACATGACTTCTCAATTGATTGTCAAGGGTCGGGCGATCGCAAATGTGCGAGCATCTCAATATTACGAGCAGTATTTTGATATTGGCTGGCAAGCGATTCGGGAATCTTTAGAATTTCTGAAGGAAGAAGGCTTTGACATGATTGTGTGCGAAGGAGCCGGCAGCCCTGCTGAGATTAATCTCAAACACCGCGATTTAACAAATATGCGGGTAGCAAAACATTTGAATGCTCGGACTTTGCTAGTAGTTGATATCGATCGCGGTGGCGCTTTTGCTCACATTATCGGCACTCTGGAATTGCTCGATCCCGACGAACGCGCTTTAATTAAAGGGTTCATTATCAATAAGTTCCGAGGACAAAAATCGATCTTAGATCCCGGCTTGACTTGGCTAGAAGAAAGGACTGGAATCCCCGTAGTTGGGGTAATTCCTTGGATAGATGAAGTGTTTCCCTCCGAAGATTCGCTCGATTTACTCGATCGGCGTGCTCCCAATTCTCAAACCGACATCAATATTTCCGTCATCCGTCTGCCCCGAATTTCCAATTTTACCGACTTTGACCCTCTGGATTCGGAAACTACCGTCACAGTCAAATATGTCAGCCCAAAAGACGAGTTAGGCCATCCAGATGCCGTGATTTTACCAGGCTCTAAAACTACAATTTCCGATTTGCAGGTGCTGCGCCAAACAGGTATGGCAAAAGCTATTCAAAATTACTTGGTAGCTGGCGGTACTGTCATGGGAGTTTGTGGCGGCTTTCAGATGCTGGGAGAAAGTATCAGCGATAGAGAAGGCCTTGAGGGAGAACAGGGAGAGTTCAAAGGGTTGGGGTTATTACCTTTGAAAACTGCGATCGCACCGAACAAAATTGCCCGCCAGCGGATCGTAACATCTAACTATCCTCAGCCAGGTTTACCAGTTTCCGGTTACGAAATTCACCAAGGAAGAACGCAAATGCTAGAGTCAGACTCGACTCAACCGCTATTTGACGATCCAAGTTTAGGAATGGTCAACACTTCTCAGTCAGTTTGGGGCACATATCTGCACGGTGTTTTTGATAATGGAGCTTGGCGGCGAGCTTGGTTGAATCACTTGCGGCAGCAGCGGGGACTCCGCGCATTGCCTACGGGTATTCCTAATTACCGGGAACACCGAGAAGCTCTGTTAGAGAGTCTAGCAGATACAGTGGAAAAGCATTTGGATATCAAGCATATTTTAGGTTAGAAGGAAGAAGGAAGAAGGAAGAAGGAAGAAGGAAGAGGGAAGAGGGAAGAGGGAAGAGGGAAGATTCGTAGGGTGCGTCGCTCTGCGATAAATCCCTAGCTTGCATATCGACAATCTCACAGCGACGCACCTGTACTTGCAGAATTCGTGTCAATAAAACTCACATTTTTCCCTAGCGAAACTTGGTAAAAATTGTATTATATCAGGAGTAAAAATTGAATGACAAAGATTGTTTTTTTACCGGATAATGTGACAGTGGAAGCTGAAGCAGGAGAGCTTTTGCTAGATGTAGCAAAACGTGCAGGAGTTTCTATTCCTACTGGTTGTATGATGGGCTCTTGTCACGCTTGCGAAGTAGAAATTGACGGCGGGGAGGCGATTTGTGCTTGTATTTCCGGCATCCCTTCCGGGAAAAAGCAAGTTACAATTAATCTGTATGTTGATCCGACTTGGTAATTAGTCATTAGTCATTAGTCATTAGTCATCAGTCATCAGTCATTAGTTATATGAGCGATCGACAACTTAAGCCCTGTCCCATCTGTTCCATCCCATCCCCCTATTGGGAGCGATATCCCCGTCTAGTATGCTCGACTTGCTGTAGCAAAGCCTGTGACAGTAAAGGGCGAAAGGTGAAGTTTTATAACGTCGATATGAGTGGAGGTTTTCTGGCGAGATTTGCGGATACTAAAGAAGAATATCCCAGCCACCTTTGCTATATTGAAGGGGTCAAGTGTTGGGCCGAAGAAGGGAAATTTGGCGGTATTGCGATCGAGGTTTGCGACTGATACGCTTTAATTCTTTTGCCATTCTTGCTGTTTTTTACGAGCAGATTGCAGCCATTTCTGGGATTCAGGATAAACAGTTGTCCCAGGTTTGACGGATTCTAATTGATTGATAATTTGTTGCAATTGGCCGAGGGCGTAACCGGGATTTTGACGGGGAGAATTTACATTATTTTGCAAGTTTGCAAACAAGCTTTTAGCCTGGTTCAAAGATTCCACTGACTCTCTCTCTGCTGTGAGTCGAATCTTTGTAGTGCCTAAATTATTTTGATATTCAGCTAGTTTTGTTTGAGCGGCAAGATAGCCCGGATTATCAAATGTAATTTGGCTGAGCCTCTCAATGGCTGCTTGCCACAAATCTGCTATTTTTTGCCAACTTTCTGCTGAATGGGGCGGTTTCTGCGATGCGGAGGCGGCAGTTAAGGCAAATTCTTTTGCTGCTTCAATTAAGTTGTCAGCCCGCACAGAACCGGTGGCGACACCTCCCATTGCTTGAAAGTCTCTTTCTGCTGCTTGGAGTTTTTTCTTAGCGGTTTCTCCCGCAAGGGTTTCGGCGGGAATTTGATTGAGTTGATCGATCGCACTTTGCCAATTTCCCGTCGCTTTTTGCCTATCTGCCGCAGTTTTTGATTGCTGATACTGCTGTTTCGCCGCGTTGAGAGTTTGTTCGGCTTGATTTAACTCAATAAAAGCATTTTTTTGCTGGAAAATTTGAGCATCCATCCGCCCGATATTTTTGCGGGCTGCTTGAAATTCATCGACTGTAAAGCGCCAAGTGCAGCCCGAAAAAGAGCAATAAGTTTGTGGATAGTAACCGAGGAACCATACCGGCAAAGCGTCGAGGTGTGTTTGCGCTTGTTTTGCTTTGGTTTCGCCTAAGTCAAAATCTGCCGCAGCAGTGGCTTTATTGATCAGTTGATCGGATTGTTCCACAAGGGCGATCGCCTGTCGGTAATTATAATCCATACTGATAAAGCTCGGCAGCAACAATATCGGCATGGTTTTCGCCACGGACCAGCGAATCATCGGGAAAGGCAGGTTAATCAGCCAAATTATCCCCGCTGCGCCGCCCAACAAACCGCCAGCTAAGATGATTTTATCGAACAATCCGGGCGCGCGGTTGGCTTTGACAGCAGCTTTGAGAGCTTCTTGGCTGAAGTTGGGAAATTCATCTTTAAAAGTATCGCGGATTTCTTCTCTTGATGCGAAAGTGCCGTCTTGCGATCGCAATTTTTCCAGTCGCTTGATCACCATCTTGCGGTAGACTGCACCCGCGAGAGCATCATCAGCCGCGCACTTGTCAACTTCCGCCTGTAAAATGTCAAAAGCTCGATCGGTAAGACGCCCCATAAAACTCACCTGTTTCCTTTTAATTATTCTACAGGCTGCTCTACAAGATAATTATTAAAATATATAAAGTCCAAAATAATTCGCGATCGCCCTAAATCTACTAAAAAACCGTTTCTTTGAACCGAGGGCGCGAGAAACCGGGTTTTTATCGAAATACTTTGCGATCGCCCTAAATCTACTAAAAAACCGTTTCTTTGAACTCAACGAGGTGGCCAGAAACCGGGTTTTTTTGAAATAGTTCGTTGTCGCCCTAAATCTCGTAAAAAACCCGGTTTCTTTGAGTTCAACAAGGCTATCATAATTACAAATATCGAGTTAATTGCACTCGATACCGTTCTTTTTTAGTAATCATAACTTCCCCAATCTCCAATCTTCCCTTACCGCTAACAGCGATTAAATCTCCAGACTTAACGTTATAACTGGCTTGAGTGATGTCTTTCCAATTAACTCGCACATCGCCTCTGTCAATAAAATCAACCATTTTGCTGCGAGACATGGCGAATCCCGCCGAGGCGACAGCATCTAATCTCATCGATGCTTCAACGGTTGTCATTTCTTTCTTTTTCGGTTCTCTAATTTTGAGTTCACTCAACTCAATGCGCCGAGTTTTCACGGGAACCGATCGCACTTGCTGCAAACTCATCTCCAAATACTCTACCATTTCGGGCATGACAATCGCCTGCGCGCCGCGTTCACCCAACACAATCACATCGCCGGTTTTCTCGCGGACAATCCCCGTACCCAGCATTGCGCCTAAGAAGTCGCGGTGACTGGCGGTGTCAAACAGGAAATTGCCGGCTATCTCCACCGCAGCAACGCTAACACTCCCAGAGTCGATCGGGATTTCCGATCGGGCGATCGCAATTCTCTGCCTTTCACCCTGGGGATAGCCGCCCCAAGCCACTAATTCCACATCAGTTAAGCGCTTAAATACCGTCAGAGTGTCCGCCAATTCCGGCGGCGACAGAAAATCAGTCAGAGTAACTTCCCAAGTTTTAATTGCTTGTTCCGCTTGATCAAGGGCCCGCGCTACACATTCGCGGTTTTCGATGCCTTTTAACAGTTCTTCTTTTTGTAACATCAGTCAATTTTAGATTCTAATTGGAAATTACCAAAGGTTGCTGTAGTAACTAAAAAGTCTACTTCTTTAACAGTCCCACTACTTTAATTATAATCTAAGATCGTCAAATAATACCAAGCCTAAAAAATTGTTGCTACGTTTAATAACCGTAGCAACAATTTTTTGTACTTGGCTTAACTCCCCGCCGGACACGGCAGTGCCGTTTCTCTACAAGTGAGATTCTTTAACTAACGAAGCGAAAAACCTGGTTAATGCGTCCAGGAATCTCAGCGATTAGGCATGAACCATTAAATATTGGCCATTACCATTATATTCACCATCGCAACTGGCGAAATTAGCAACAAACCACATCAAGTAAAACCGCCAGATGCGGCGGAATTTGGCATAGTCGATGCCGTAGTCTAAATCTTTGACTATCGCCTGAGAATCATCAAAGTTTTTCAGCCAGTTAGCAAAGGTTGTAGAGTAATTGTAGCCGTTGAGATACCATTTGTTTATGGTTTTGAGGTCTTTGTTGTGGCTGGGAACAGCATCGTATTTCCAGTAACGGCCGTGGGGAAAAATGTATTTGTGGGTGAAAACGCTGGATATGTTGTTAGGGGTGCGAACTGTGATGATGTGAATGAAAACGCGACCGTTATCTTTGAGGAAAGAGGCGAGCTTTTGGAAAGCTTGGGTTAAATTGCCGACATGACAAAAAACTCCGATCGAGAGAATTTTGTCAAATTTGGTATCGAATTGGGCGTCGTTCAAATCGCCTTCAAATAAGGTGAATCGACCGGAACTTAGGTAGCTTTCGGGGTCTTGCATCTTGTGACGCATATATTCGCATTGATGCTGGCTGAGGTTAATCCCTGTAAACTGGACATTGGGGAATTTTGACAGAATGTAATTTGGAACGCAGCCCCAACCACAGCCAAAGTCTAAAATGCGATCGCCATCCTGAATCTCTAGCTTTTCAATCACATCATCCATCATCTGGATTTGGGATTGTTCGAGGTTGGCGGCTCCGTTTTCCCACAATCCCATGCTGTATTTAGGATAAATGAGTTTGCTCTCGCCTAACATGGGATTCAGCATGGCTTGAGGTAAGTCGTACTGAATTTTCATTAAATCCCGTGGGCCTTCGGCGGTGTGATCTGTTTCTGTTAGTACCCATTCGTAGGGTGCGAGGAGGGAGGGAAAATACTTAAAGAAGACGGGCATACAGGTATCAAAAAGCGATCGCAATACAGTATCCGGTACTTCTAAGCCGTTGATATAGGACTCTGCTACGGCCATTTGCACCGCGTTAACTGCACTGACTGCGACGCGGGTTGCTCGGTAGGCGATCGGACTTTTGAGGTGGATATTTCCCACCAACGGGATGTGCTGCTCGATGTTTTGTAGGGCTGTTGATGAACTCATGGTTATACGGGTTTTAAAGATGCTGCTATTCTATCTCACGCAAATTTGCTGGTGGTTAAAGAGCCAAAAAGCTCAAACTATTACCAACTAAGGTTTGCACAGCAAAAGTCTGCAAAATCCTCAAAATATCTGACGGTAGAAGGGGATTTGATAACGCATTTATAAGGTTTTCAGCCATTATAAATTTATTAAGAATTATGTCAGTCGATTTAAGATTTGAAAATTGAAATTTGAGCTTGATTCCACAACCTTTACTGGGCGATTGAATTGGGGTGTTTTCAGGTGCGATCGCGATTTTACTGCTGAGTGAGTTTGGCGGTTGAGGTAACGACACGAGAAGCTGATGCCGATCGCGACTTATACTGAATAAGTCAGGCAATGCAGAAAAAATGTCGAAAAACCGGGTTTGCAGATAGAGTCGTTGCAATAACAGATGTCCGCGAGATTCGTTCCTAATTAGCTAGATACGCCACATATGCCACAGATTTACTATCTGCCGGACGATCGCGCGATCGAGATAGACGACGACGATATAATTCTGGAAGCTTCCCTGCGTGCAGGGATTCCCCACACCCACATCTGCGGCGGTAGCGCCCGGTGTTCGACTTGTCGCGTCTTGATTGTCGAAGGTTTAGAATTTTGCTCGCCCCGCAATTCAGCGGAAGAGGAGCTCGCCAAAAAACTGCGTTTAGAGCCGGAAATTAGGCTGGCGTGTCAGACGCAGGTGGCGGGCGGGAAGGTGATTTTGCGCCGACTGGCGATCGATTCTGAAGACTTGGAATCATTTAACGACGAAATGGTCGGAAAGTTTATTCATGCACCTGTGGGTCAAGAAAAGAAAATTGCCATTTTGTTTGCCGATATTCGAGGATTTACGGCCTTTGCAGAATCGCTATTACCCTACGATGTAATTTATATTTTAAATCGCTATTTCCAAAAAATGAGTTATGCGATCAACCGCAACGGCGGGATGATCAATAATTATATGGGAGATGGTTTTATGGCGCTGTTTGGGTTAGAAAACTCAGAGAAGGCGGCGGAACAAGCCGTGAGGGCTGGGGTAGATATGCTAGAGGAATTAGAGAAACTCAATCCCTATTTTGAGACTTTATACCGTCATCGGTTGCGGATTGGGATTGGGATTCACTGCGGTTTGGTGGTTGTGGGGAATCTGGGGGCCGAGAAAAATCAGACGGTAACGGCGATCGGGGATGCGGTGAATTTTGCCAGCAGGATTGAAGCTGCTAACAAGCAAGTGGGAACAAGTTTGCTGATTTCCGAGGAGACTTATCAGGAAATCAAGGATTTGGCGATCGTCAACCAGCGCGTATCAGTTCAAATTCCGGGAAAGAGCGGCGAATATCCGCTTTACGAAGTTGTCGGAATGCCGCCGCTGCCGGTGGAAATCGAGGAGATTTCCGAGGTAAGGGAAGGTTCTATTTGGCAAAGTTTTGTCAATAAGTTACTGGCTTGGTCTGCTGCGGTCTACAATTGGATTAGGCAAATTTTTAGTTAAAACGGTGATATTTTTTTTAACATAATTGGGTCATTCTGAGTCCCGTTCCTTCGCAGGGACGAGCCAACCATAGCTCAGGACTGCGAAGGAACTTAAGCATCTCGCCCGATGCAACGCTTGACCACTTCCCCGCCAGAGAACTGAAACTTTAATAGACAACTTCTTTACTATGCTGTCAAATATGAATTCAGAGTACGAATCCTTACTACAACGAGCGATCGCCATCGCCGCCAAAGCTCATGAGGGGCAGGTTGATAAGGCAGGCAATCCCTATCTCGATCATCCGCTATTTGTGATGGAAAATGTACATTCTCTAGAGCAGAAAATCGTAGCGGTTCTACACGATGCGGTCGAAGATTCTGAACTTACACTGGAGCAACTTAGAAGCGAAGGTTTTCCTGAAGTTTTAGTCTCGGCGATCGCGGCGATTACCAAAATAGAAGGAGAAGCTTATGCAGCTTATTTAGAACGTGTGATTGCCAACCCGATCGCACTGCGAGTCAAAATCGCTGATGTTACTCATAACCTCGATCTGCGTCGCATTGCCAATCCCACAGAAGCAGATTTTCAACGCATTGCAAAATACCAAAAAGTTCTCAGCCAGTTGCGTGTCGCCTTAAAGTAATTATTATTTATTAACTAAACTTAAAATATGTAAATTCTGCCTAATTAATTTCACTTCAAATACGCTAACAGACATAAATTCAACCGCAGACATCCGCGTTAATCCGCGTGCATCTGCGGTAAAAAAAATCCCCAAATCCTAAGCCATCACCATGCCCCCATCCACATTAAAAACCTGCCCCGTAACATAGGCCGCCGCCGCATCCGCCGCCAAAAACTTCACCATCCCGGCAACTTCGTCAACTTCGCCGTATCTTCCCAGCGGAATGTACTTTAAAATATCGTCAGATTTGACATCTTTTGTCATATCTGTGGTGATAAATCCAGGTGCAACCGCATTTACAGTAATCGCGCGACTGGCCAACTCTTTTGCCACAGTTTTAGTAAATCCAATTACTCCAGCTTTTGCCGCACTGTAATTAGCTTGTCCGGGATTGCCCATTTGGCCGGCAACCGAAGCAATATTAATAATTCGGCCGCTGCGCTGCTTTAACATGATTTTGCTGACAGCTTTTGTACACAAAAATACGCCGGTGAGATTCAAATCAATCACGGCTTGCCAATCTTCTAGCTTCATCCGCAGCAGCAAAGTATCGCGGGTGATGCCGGCATTGTTCACCAAAATGTCAATTCTTCCCCATTTTTCCATGACTTTACTGATGAGTGCATCTACTTGGTCAGTTTTGGAGACATCCGCTGCAAGGGCCACAGCTTCTCCGCCTGCTGCGATGATTTCTGCTACCGCCTCATCAGCCGCAGCGCTCGAACTGGCATAGTTCACGGCGACTTTAGCGCCTTCTGCTGCGAATGCTAAAGCGATCGCGCGGCCGATTCCCCGCGATGCACCGGTGACGACTGCAACTTGACCCCGCAATCGCTGATATGTCTCTGGTAATAATTCCATAATTCTGTCCTCGCAAATCTACGCTCACAAAATTCTGCACTAAAATCGATCCAGAACCAAAAAAATTTATACTGACTTACTGAGTTCAGTTGTGACAATTCCCTACTCGTTAACCCTTCGGGTATAATGGGCGTCCCTTTACCACATTTTTAAAATGGCAGTTCAAAAACAGTTCAACAGTTTTGAGGAGTTACTATCGAGCTCTGAGTTGCCTGTACTGGTAGATTTCTATGCTACTTGGTGCGGGCCTTGTCAGATGATGGTGCCGATTTTAGAGCAGGTGAGCGATCAGACCAAAGATAAGCTGATGGTTGTTAAGATTGATACGGATAAGTACGAGCAGTTGTCATCGCAGTATCACATTTATGCTTTGCCGACTTTGGTGCTGTTTAAAAATGGCGTTGAGGTCGATCGCATTGAGGGAGTATTGCAAGCACCGCAGTTGATCGATCGACTGCAACCTCACTTGTAACCACCGCCGATTATCTCACAGGCTTGGTGCGTCAGCCAATATCTGATACATTATCAACAAAATAGTCGTAGCTGACGCACCCAACCTATGAAAACGCCCAGTCACGCTATTATCAATCTGGCGATTCTGGGTAAACCGCAACTGCCGCAATTTAATCTGATTATTGCGATCGGCGGAATCTTACCCGATCTCCCAATATTTTTATTTTACTTTTGGGCGAAGTACATTGCTCGCTTGCCGGAAGCGAAAATCTGGTCGGAATCATACTATGAGCCTTTTGTCCAGAATCTTGTGGCTCTGTTTCATTCGATTCCGCTGGCGGTGATTGGTTGGTTAATTGCTTATTACTTTGGCAGGCAAAATCTACAAATTCTGTTTTTGAGTATGATTTTGCACTCTTTGGGGGATTTGCCTGTACATAATGATGACGCTCACAGGCACTTTTTCCCGTTCAGTAATTACCGTTTTATCAGTCCGATTTCTTATTGGGATAGGAATCACTACGGATCAATTGTTTCTTTGGTTGAAATGTTATTGGTGATGCTGTCAACTTACCGCGTTTTTGATTTTGTTAACTCTTTTGTTGGTAAGATATTGTTGATTTTGGTGAATTGTTTTTACTTGATCGGGTCTGTGTCTTTTTACGTTCGTTCTCTAATTTATAGTTCTTAATTATTCTGCTGCAATTGCTATCTCACCCAACTTTTTTAAGGTGCGTCAGCCAAAATCTGATTGCTTGTGGATTGAATTATCCTAGCTGACGCACCCTACCAATGACCAATTCCCAATGACCAATTCCCAATTATTAACTCCGCCGAATATTGAAACAGCACCAATCTTGGCGCTTCCACAGAGTAGCGACAATCCAGCCATGCTGTTCGAGAGTGTCAGCAATTGGTTTAGCTTGATCGAGCAAAATCCCGCTAAGAACTGCCCAAGTAGTTGGCTTGCTAATGGCTGTGAACTGCGGTATTAAATCTATGATTACTTCTGCTAAAATATTGCACATCAAACCGTCGATCGGGCCGCCAGTCATTTCGATCAGCCGATCGATAGTTCCGAGCTCTGCAACCAACTGCTGTGGGTTAATGCGGTTGAGTTGTCGGTTGCTGATTGTCGATCGCACTGCCAAAGGATCTGTATCTAAAGCATAAACCTTTGTTGCACCCAGCAACACCGCGCCGATCGACAAAATACCCGATCCGCAGCCGATATCAGCAACTACATATTCTTTGTCGTCAAAACCGAGGCGCATTTCCAGCGACTCCAAACACAGTTGAGTCGTAGCGTGAGCACCCGTACCGAAAGCGACACCGGGATCTAAACGCAAGATTAGGCGATCGGTATCAGTTGGTGGAGGCAGCCAAGCCGGATTAATTAAAAAGCGATCGCCCACTTCTTGAGGCTGCCAATGCTGCTTCCAAGTGCTGCCCCAGTCTTCATCTTCAATCAAATCCCACTGCATCGCAGGCAAGGGCAAACCTGCGCACAAAGCATCTTGGCGCAGCCACAAAGACAGGGCCGCCAAATCCAGCAATCCGGCCTGTTCTTCGGGCAAATAAGCCGACATCAGGCAGGAATTGCTTTTAATCTGAGTGGCCGTTCCCCGACAGTTAAACCGTTCCAGACGCCAAAAGATGATATCTTCCAGCGCCGGATCGCAAATAATTCTAATTTCCCACCAGCTATGTGCCATGACTATTTTAGATTTTAGATTTTAGATTGGCCCGTCAGGAACTGGAGCAGGGGGAACTGGGGAGTTAGGAATGAGGATGGACTAATATAAAAATTCCAGCTTTCTTGCCAATTAACAATGACCAATCACCCATTAATAATTATCAGTCCTTGCATCTCAAATCTCAGCTCCAAAATCCTTCAAATAGTTACTGTTTAACGATTTGAGATTTGAGATTGGTATCACCTAAAATCTCAAATCCTTTAAAGATTTACCATCTAACGATTTGAGATTTGAGATTTGAGATTGGCATCACCTAAAATCTCAAATCTTTTAAAGATTTACCATCTAACGATTTGAGATTTTAGATTAGCAGAACCTAAAATCTACAATCCTTTAAAGATTCACGGTGTAAGCATCCCGAATCCCCGGAACTTTGAGGATCTCGGCCAATATGCCCTCTGGTAGAGGGTCATCAAGGCTCAAAACCATCACCGCATCGCCTCGCACGATTTTACGGCCTACTTGCATACTGGCAATATTGACATTAAAACTGCCCAATTGGGAACCAATCTTGCCAATAATCCCCGGCATATCGCGGTGCAGGGTAAACAGCATATGGTGAGTCGGGGAAACGTTGACTGGGAAATCGTCAACACTGGTAATCCGAATTTCGCTTTCGCCGAGCACTGCACCTGTGACTGTGTGTTCGCCCAGAGTTCCCTTGGCCGAGAGGCGCAGAGAGCCTGTGTAGTCGCGAATTGAGGCGTCTCTGGTTTCGACGACGCGAATTCCGCGTTCTTTGGCTTCAATGCTGGCGTTGACGTAGTTAACGCGCTCTCGTAGGGCTTGGGAGAGCAGGCCTTTGAGGGAGGCAACGACTACGGGCTGGCTTTGGTTGTTGGCCAATTCGCCTTGTAGTTGAACGTTGAGGTAATCGACTCGGCCTCCGGCTAGCTGGCTGACGAGGTTGCCTAGGGTTTCGGCTAGTTGCAGGTAGGGTTTGAGTTTTTCGATCGAGTCTGGGTAAATTCCTGGGATGTTAACAGCCGATCGCGCGGGCAATCCTAACAGTACATCGCGAATTTGTTCAGCAACGTCGATCGCCACATTCACCTGAGCTTCAGCCGTGGAAGCTCCCAAGTGAGGTGTCAACACGATGTTCTGGCCGACAGTCCGCAGCGGAGAATCTGCTTCCAGCGGCTCATGTTCGTAAACGTCGATCGCTGCACCGGCGATCTGGCCTGATTTAATAGCTTCTGCCAGGGCTGCTTCGTCGATGATGCCACCTCTAGCGCAATTAATGATGCGGGCCGTGGGCTTCATCTTCGACAGCACCTCAGCGTTAATTAAGTGCAGGGTTTCCGGCGTTTTGGGGATGTGCAGGGTGATGTAGTCGGATTCGCGCATCAGCAGTTCGAGCTCTACCAAGCGACAGCCCAACTGTTCGGCTCTTTCGGTGGAGATGAAGGGATCGTAAGCGAGCAGTTTCATGCCCATTGCTTTGGCTGCGGCGGCTAGATGGGAGCCGATTTTGCCCAAACCGACGATACCGAGGGTTTTTTTGTAAACTTCTACGCCGATGAAGCGGTTGCGTTCCCATTTACCGCTTTTGACGGAGGCGTTGGCTTCGGGGATGTGGCGAGACATGGAAAGCATCATGGCGATCGCGTGTTCGGCTGCTGCGATCGTGTTGCCTTCGGGGGAGTTGACGACTACAATTCCTTTGCGGGTAGCGGCGGGTACATCTACATTATCTACGCCGACTCCGGCTCTACCGATGATTTTGAGTAGATTTCCGGCTTCAATGATTTCTTTGGTAACTTGGGTGCCAGAACGGATCATTAAAGCGTCGTAATCTGGAATAATTTTAACCAGCTCTTCGGCTGAAAGTCCTGTGTTTACGTCAACTTGCGCGACTTGGGAGAGGATGTCAATTCCGGCTTGGTCGATCGGATCGGATACTAGAACTTTAGGCATAGCAAGCAATTGAGTGCAATAGTTAAAAATAGGCCGAGCATTGGCGAACTCACAGTTGAGACTTAGACTTAGAGCAGTATCTAACAGCTCAGCTCAAGCTTGCCTTTGTGCAGTCTGAATTGTATCTGTATTCGGTCAAGGTCGGCCGTTTTTGCTGGAAATATTTTAGCTGTGCGGGCGATCGAATGCGAGCGATCGTCTTAAAAACGCCCAATTGCTTAGCTAGCAAGTCTTTTCAGGGTATAATAAATTTTGGGTATTGAAACCTAAGTATCAGGAATTGTTTCTAATGAATTATCTTATCGCTGTACTGCCCGATCGAATGCAAGCCGAAGCTGCCTATTGTGCCCTCGAAAAAGCAGGCTTACCCATGAACCAAGTGAGCATTTTGGGCCGAGGCTACAAAACGGCTGATGAATTTGGCTTAATCGACCCCAACCAGCAAGCGAAAAAACAAGCAAAACTCATGGCTGTTTGGCTGATACCGTTTGGCTTTATTGCCGGGGTTACTTTCAGCTTGATGACTGAGTTGAAAACCTTTGCATGGGCGGGCGAAATTGGCGATCATGCGATCGGCGGAGTCCTAGGTGCGATCGCCGCCGGGATGGGCAGCGTTTTTGTCGGCGGTGCCGGAGGAATGGCTTTTGGTAGTGGCGATGCTTTGCCCTACCGCAACCGTTTGAATGCCGGCAAATTTTTGATTGCAGTTAAAGGTAATGACGATTTAACCAATCAAGCTGCTAATATTTTGCAGCAATTTGAACCAGAAAATATGCAAGGTTATATAGAGAGTTAATGGGAGCGTCTCATTTTTGTAAAAAGCATTTTTTTCTTTGAGTGCTGTCACCGCTCACAAAGAGTTTATTTCTACTGCGGGCTGTCACATTGGCAACAAAGTTATTGACTGAAGTGGAGACAAAAAAAAGAGAGAACGGTGGCTTTCAGAAAAACTAGAGCCACCGTTAGGGAGAGAATGAGGGTGCAAAATAAAACCCATCCAATCCCGTCAGGAACAGTGAACGATTAAAGGAATTTCGTCAAGCAGCATACAAGTTATTAGTGCTCGCTCTCCGGTAGTGCCATGAAGGAAAGGATAGAGTAAACTTAAGCTACTATTAGAGAGAAGTGTTTGCCATTAGTGATATGACAGTAGAAATTAATTCTTGCCCCAATTGTGGCTCAGAAAAAATTAGTCGTAACGGTCAGACTCGGCATGGTAAACAAAACTACAAATGTCGAGAATGTGGTCGTCAATTTGTTCAGAATCCCGCGTGGAAACCTATTACGAAAGAACAACAGGAGTTAATGCAGCGGATGCTACTTGAACGTATTTCTCAGGCCGGGATTGCCCGGGTATTACAAGTGTCAGAAGATACAGTACAGCGCTACGTAAATGCCCAAGCTCTTGTTATTGAGAAGCAAGTTGAGGTGAGTGCCAAGCCAAAAAAGCGCCTGAATGTTCAGATGGATGAGCTATGGTCGTTTGTTGATAATAAAGGAAATCAGCAATGGGTATGGCTTGCATTGGATGCCGAGACTAGGGAAATTGTTGGTGTACATATTGGGGATCGTAGTGCGGTATCAGCTCAGGCGTTATGGAATTCAATGCCACCAGTTTACCGTCAATGTGCAGTAATTTATACTGATCATTGGAGTGCTTATGATTCTGTATTGTAAGCGTAAACGTCATTATAGTGTAGACAAAGATAGTGGTTTTACTAGCTATATCGAGCGCTTTAACTGCACTATTCGACAACGAGTATCTCGGTTAGTAAGAAAGAGCTTAGCCTTCTCTAAAAAATTAGAAAATCATATTGCTGCTATTTGGCGCTTTGTGCATCATTATAATGCTAATTTACAACTCTAGATGCCTGTTTTAATTTGAATCCGGTTTTATTCTCCGATCCTTTCCTTCAGGGCACTACCGCTCTCCTATGCAAAATTCGAGTTCATGGATGCACTAATGACCACCAGGAATGCGCCATCCACCCATGTATCAGCGAAATCACTGCACAAATTGAGATGGTGATAATATCGGCGTTGCTGAATCAAG
Organism: Microcoleus sp. A2-C3; assembly: GCF_036706065.1. Classification (NCBI taxonomy): domain Bacteria; kingdom Bacillati; phylum Cyanobacteriota; class Cyanophyceae; order Oscillatoriales; family Microcoleaceae; genus Microcoleus; species Microcoleus sp. A2-C3. The sequence goes on from NZ_JAUBVX010000043.1 coordinate 57,508, forward strand.
GTATGGATACCCCGGTCATGGGGATATCATCAAATTTTAAGTAATGTATTAATAACTTAATAGAATGTTTGAGCATTTTCTCGCACTTAGAATAACAAAGAGTCTTGCGATGTAGTCTAGCCAAATAATGTCTTAGTCTTGTATTTTCTCCTTCTACTCGTGTCATATAAGTCTTGCTAATTATCTGATCACCATCAGGGATAAACATGGGATATACAGACCATCCATCTGTTACATAAAAATAGCATTTCCATGCACTTACGAGAGTCCCATAATGGTTCAAACGTCTTAGCGCTATGATCCCCTAATACCCATCCTAAAATTCCTGGCTTAAAGTGGTCAACCGCTGTCCACA
>NZ_JAUBVX010000044.1:0-54799 GCF_036706065.1 Microcoleus sp. A2-C3
AAAATGAAGGCGGTTGAAACCGCTGCCGACTTTTCCCCGTGTCTAAAGCCAGGGGCTTGCGTCTCGTTTTCCGGTCAGCAAGAAAAGGGAAGAGGAAAGAAATTCCCAATTACCAATTCCCGATTACCAATTCCTGATTACCCTTGGAATATTCCCAATCTGCCCGTTTTTGACCAAAACTCGATCGCTCCACCCAACCCCGCACCAGTCAGAGAAACAGCAGCTAATATCACAAAAGTCCGCCATCTTTGGTGACCAAATATTTGAATATCGAGTCTGGCCAAAGCTCCGGCTGAAGTCAAGACTAAACCAGTCACAAATAGGTGCATCCAGGTAACAACTATAACTGCCAAAAAAGCTCCTAAAATGATCGAAATAAAAGCCCCGACATCACTGGAAATCCACCGCATAATCCATCTTTTTGTGTCCTTCAGCGGGAACGACAAGGCGATAGCTAACACTAAAATAGCACCTACGGCTAAAAACCAAGTCAGGTGCGGAGGAATATCAAACTCTGATAATTTCCAGCCAAAAATGAAATAAGTAGTAAAAAGTAGAGTGAGCGAAAGCCAAGAATTTTTTCTCATCTGATGAAAAGATTAGGGAAACCAGTTAAAAAAGATGATCCCGATAAATTATGGGTGGTTTTAGAGGTTAGTAGAAATAGCTTGCACCGGACAAGTAGGGATGCACTGCTCGCAGACGATACAGCGCGATCGAGCAAACGTTAGTTTAAAGCTTTCTGGGTCAAGGGTCAAGGCTTCTGTCGGGCAAACCCCGGTGCACAAGCCGCAGTGAACGCAGATGTCTTCATCAATGAGTATTTCCCGGCTGGCTAGGGAAACACCGATGCTTTGCGATCGCATCCAGTCGATCGCCGCTTCTAGTTGGTCAATGTCCCCTGATAACTCTAGCACCAGTTTGCCCACTTGATTTGGAGCCACCTGAGCGCGGATAATGTTGGCTGCAACATTAAAATCCTTTGCCAGTCGATAGGTGACAGGCATTTGGATCGATCGTTGGGGAAACGTCAGCGTTACCCGTTTTTTCACTTTGACCTCGGTAATTTACAAACAATCTTTCTGATCTTAAGTTTTAACGCACTTGGTCTAATTACTGGTATTAGCCAATTTTTTTATAAGATTGGTCTGATTATCTCAAAATGTGGTATAATCTGTATCTGTTATTAAAAATAAAAACATAAAAATAAAATCACCATTTATTTTATGAGTCTAAATTCGCCGAACTCAACTGCTGCCCCCACACCCAAAAATTCCGAAATAAACGTCGCCGCGCGCGTCAGAAACTTATTGATCGTATTAGCTGCGATCGCCCTTTCAGTATCTATCTTTGTGGGACTACGAACTCAAACGCCATCAAGTAGTCTCACCGAAATGGCAAAAGCCTCCGCACCGCTAGAAACAGCTTTAGTAAACGGCAAGCCGACACTCATGGAATTTTATGCTGATTGGTGCGGTAGCTGTCAAGCAATGGCTAACGATCTGAGCGCCATCAAACAGAAATACGTCGAACCGCTGAATTTTGTCATGCTGAATGTAGATAACGACAAATGGCTGCCAGAAATCACCAAATATCGAGTTGATAGCATTCCACACTTTGTCTACTTGAACAATAAAGGCAGCAGCGTTGCAGAAACGATCGGCGAAATGCCACGCAGTATTATGGAAGATAATTTAGATGCTTTAATTGCAGAAAAACCAATACCGCACTCGCAAGCTTCCGGTCAAGTTTCTGATTTTACTCCCGCCACAGGGCCTGTGAAAACAAGTAGCTCCGACCCGCGCGCCCACGGCAGTCAAGTACAGTAGTCAGTTGACAGTTGACAGTTGACAGTTGACAGTTGACAGTTGACAGTTGACATATTAAACAAGATTGCAAAAATCCGAAAATACCCTGAAACCATCTGCGTCAATCGGTGTTGATCTGCTCGATATCTGCGGTTGCTCTATGACTCGAAGATTTCTGCAATCTTGTCTATTCTGTCCGGTCGATTACCCCGAATCTGGTAAGGGCGGGTTCACCAACAATATTTGCCAAAAATTGACAATCTCAAAAACCCGCCCCGACCGAGATATCGCGGTTAATTGACAGGACATGATACCAGTTGTCAGTTATCAGTCGATCGCAACTTTAGCAAATTTTGATTGCGGGCGATCGACTACCTCTCAAGAAATATTTAACAAACTTTATTGAAAATTTATTAAAATTTATTATAATGGCAAAATGCGAAGTCTCAATACTCGATCGCTCCCGATAAAAAATAAAGCTCGATTCAAATAACTTGGTTGGAATCCCCCCGACTCATTCCTTCGCAGGCTGACTGACGCAGTAATCTAAAATCTAAAATCTAAAATCTAAAACCTAAAATCCAATGACCGCCGACAAACCCGGATTCAGCATTAGCGGCATCTCAATCCGCCGCCACATCGGCACCCTCATGCTGACGCTAGCAATTATCATCGTAGGTCTTTTCTACATCACCCAACTGCCCGTTGACTTGCTACCCTCCATCACCTATCCCCGCATCGGCGTGCGCCTAGACGCCCCCGGAATCTCCCCAAAAGTCGCAGTTGACGAAGTTACCCGCCCCCTCGAACAAGGACTTTCCGCCACCGAAGGAGTCATCCAAATATTTTCCCGCACCCGCGAAGGACAAGTCAGCGTCGATTTATTCTTCAAGCCCGGCGGCAACATTGACCAAGCCCTCAACGATGCCACCGCCGCCGTCAACCGCATCCGCAACCGACTTCCCGACAATGTTGAAGCCCCCCGGCTGTTCAAAGCTGACCCTTCCCAGCAGCCTGTTTACGAATTTGCCCTCACTTCCAACTCCCTGCAAGGAGTTGATTTGCGCGTATTTGCCGACGAAGAATTATCCCGAGAATTAAACGTAATTCCCGGAGTAGCATCAGTTGACGTTGCCGGCGGCGTACAAGAAGAAATTCAAGTAAATATTGATTTAAATCGCTTGCAATCTTTAGGCGTTAGTATTTCCGATGTTTTAAACGCCCTCGAAGCCCGCAATATCGATACTTCCGGCGGGCGGCTGCGACAAGAATCGGCAGAACCTTTAACCCGTACAGTCGGACGATTTCGGAGTGCCAAAGAAATCCAAGAAATTTCCTTTCAAGTATCTGGTTCCACTCCGCCAAAACGAGTTTTTTTACGAGATTTCGCCAAAGTAATTGACGGGACAGAAGAAGAACGAGTTAAAGTATTTCTCAATCAAAAACCCGCTGTGAAAATCAGCATTCAAAAACAGCCGGACGCAAACACGATTACAGTTGTAGATGGCATAAAAAAGAAACTCGAAGAATTAAAAGAATCAAGATTAATCACCGAAAGCACCACAATAGTCACTACCTCAGATGAGTCTAAATTCATCCGAGATTCTATCAGCAACGTCGTATTTTCAGGTTTGACTGGGGCTGCTTTAGCTGGTGCATCAGTTTTGTTGTTCCTCGCTTCCCTGCGCCAGACTTTTATTATTGTCTTGGCAATTCCCCTCGCAACTTTAATGGCGATTATCCTGATGGGGCTTTTTCATCTGTCTCTGAATATCTTTAGTTTAGGAGGTTTGGCGCTCGGTGTGGGCATTGTGGTCGATAACTCGATCGTTATGTTGGAAAATATTGTCGAAGGAACTAGCAATCATAAAAACCAGGGATTAAGTAACAAACAGTTGATCCAGCAAGCAGAAAATAGCAGCCAAGAATTAGAATCAGCTTTATTTGCCTCCACTATTACTAACTTAGTTGCCGTACTGCCATTTTTGCTGATCGGCGGCTTAGTTTCCCTGCTGTTTAACGAGCTAATTCTCACCATCACTTTTTCAGTCGCCGCGTCTTTGATTGTCGGATTAACTGTTGTACCGATGATGGCTTCTCGACTGCTAGCATTGCCCGTATCCAGCGGTTTGAGCAACTTTTGGCCGCTGCAAGCATTCAACCGATCTTTTACCAATGCTACCGCCGGCTACGGGAAATTTTTATCAGGAATAGTGCGGTGGCGGTTAATTGTAGTTGTACTGGCGATTGTTATATTGGGCGGCGGCAGTTGGCAGATGGCTGGTCAAATTCCCCAGGAAATCTTACCTCAAATTAGTACCGGTCAAGCGAGATTATTTGCTTTGTTTCCGGCAGGTACTAATTTGGCAACCAATCAAAGAGTGATGGCGGAAGTCGATAAAATTCTACTCAGTCAGCCGGAAACTGAATACTCTTTGACTACGGTGGGCGGGCTGTTGTTCGGCACTACTACGAGCGAGAATTTGCTGCGCGGTGGCAGCAATATTACACTAAAAGCAGGCAGCGATACTTTAGCTTTTGTGGAAAAAGTTAATCAAGAATTGAAGAAAGTTAATATACCTAAAGGAACTCGGTTGCGACTGATTCCTGAAAATGTGCGCGGTTTGGTTTTGACTAATTCTCCGGTGCGCGGTGCGGAGGTTGATGTTATGCTTCAGGGCGAAAACGAGCAGGTATTGCTGCAAGCTGGCCGCGACATTTTGGAGACTTTGGAAAAGAAGGTAAAGTTAGCCAGCTTTCGCCCGGATACCGATCCGCCGCAACCGGAAGTGCAAATTCGCCCGAATTGGGAACAAGCGGAAATCTACGGGTTGAGTGCGAGGGAAATTGGAGAAACTATTCAGACAGCAATTCAAGGTGCTGTTCCCACGCAGTTGCAGCGGGGAAACCGTTTGGTTGATGTGCGGGTACAGTTCGATCGCGCTTCTATCCAGTCAATTTCTGAACTAAAATTTATCCCTTTAACTGCGAGGAATAACGCTCGCATTCGCTTGGGCGACGTGGCGAGTATTGAGGTGGGAAAAGCACCGGGAGAAATTCAAAGACTCAACCAGCGCCAAGTTTTCTTGATTGCTGGGAATATTAATAAGGGTGCGAGTTTGGGGGATGCTTTGAAACAAGTAAATGCTGTTTTGGCGGACATCAAATTGCCGCCGGGAGTGCGAGTGATTCCGAGTTCGGCGGCGGAAACTAACCGGGAATTGCAAAGTTCGCTGATTATTTTAGGCTCTTTGGCGGCGTTTTTGGTATTTGTGGTGATGGCGGTGCAGTACAATTCGCTTGTCGATCCGCTGGTGATTATGTTGACGGTTCCTCTGGCTTTGGCTGGCGGGATTTTGGGGCTGTATGTGACTAAAACTGCGATCGGCGCGACGGTGATTGTGGGGGCGATTTTGCTGGTGGGGATTGTGGTAAACAATGCGATTATTATGGTGGAACTGGCAAACCAAATTCTGGAAGACGAAAAGGTCGATCGCGCGACAGCAATTCTCAGGGCTGCACCTCAACGTTTGCGGCCAATTTTGATGACAACTATCACCACAGTTTTGGGTTTATTTCCGCTAGCTTTGGGAATTGGAGAGGGCTCAGAGTTTTTGCAACCTTTGGGGGTTGTGGTGTTTTCCGGTTTGTCCCTAGCGACGCTGCTGACGCTGTTTATCATTCCGTGTTTTTATATTTTGCTGCACGATTTCTTTGGGATGTTTTCAGCGAAGAAGCAGCCGCAGAAAGTTGCTATTCCGGTGCAGAAGGCGGGGAGAAAGAGTACGAATTGATGATAGTCTCGTTGATTTACGGGCGGTTTCCTGGAGTCTGGCGGGGGTTTAAACCCCTGTCGGACGAGGAAACTCACAAGATTTATCATCGCCTCTACCATATTTCAAGCGTTTAAGCGACACCCCAGCCACGCCAGCCGACGCCCCACCAGCACCCCACGGCCTGATATTTTCTTGTCTCAGTCTCATAAAGTTACATTCCGTTACAATAGAAAAAGTAAACAGAACTTGCAGGCGAGCTAAACAATCAATGCGCTTAATCTTAATGACCGGAAAAGGCGGCGTCGGCAAAACCTCCGTAGCCGCTGCTACAGGGCTGCGATGCGCCGAATTGGGATACAAAACCCTAGTGCTGAGCACAGATCCCGCCCACTCCCTAGCCGACAGCTTCGACATGGAACTCGGACACGACGCTCGACTCGTAAAACCCAACTTGTGGGGAGCAGAATTGGACGCTCTCAGGGAATTAGAAGGCAACTGGGGAGCAGTCAAACGATACATTACTCAAGTTTTGAAAGCGCAGGGACTTGAGGGTGTACAAGCAGAAGAATTAGCCATTTTGCCAGGAATGGACGAAATCTTTGGTTTGGTGCGGATGAAGCGGCATTACGATGAGGGAATATATGATGTTTTAATTATCGATTCTGCACCCACAGGCACAGCATTGCGACTGCTAAGTTTGCCAGAAGTTGGCGGCTGGTATATGAGGAAGTTTTACAAGCCATTGCAAGGCATATCTGTTGCCCTCAGACCTTTAGTTGAACCGTTTTTTCGACCACTTGCGGGCTTTTCTTTGCCAGACAAAGAGGTGATGGATGCACCTTATGAATTTTATGAGCAAATCGAAGCTTTGGAAAAGATTTTAACTGACAATACTGTGACTTCGGTCAGGTTAGTTACAAATCCCGAAAAAATGGTAATTAAAGAGTCTTTGCGCGCTCACGCTTATTTGAGTTTGTACAATGTTGCCACAGATTTAATCGTAGCTAATCGAATTATTCCCGAAGAAGTAACCGATCCATTTTTCAAGCGCTGGAAAGAGAGCCAGGAGAAGTACCGTCAGGAAATTCACGAAAATTTTCGGCCGCTTCCTGTAAAAGAAGTGCCACTTTATTCCGAGGAAATGTGCGGTTTGCCAGCATTGGAACGATTGAAAGAAACGCTTTATGCAGATGAAGACCCAAGCAAAGTTTATTACACAGAAAATACGATTAGAATTGTGCAGGACAATAATCAATACGTTCTAGAACTCTATTTGCCGGGAATTGCGAAGGATCAGATTCAGTTGACGAAAACGGGAGATGAGTTGAATGTTCGGATTGGGAATCACCGCCGCAATATGGTTTTGCCGCAAGCTTTAGCGGCGCTGCAACCTTCGGGGGCGAAGATGGAGGATGATTATTTGAAGATTAAGTTTGCTTGATGATAAAAAACAGGAAACGGAAATCCCGTGTCCCACAAATAACAGAAACCGCAGATGTAAGGCAAATAAACACAGATGCAACGCAGATAATTTAAGGAATTGAAAGCTTGGGAATGCAATAGGTCTATTTTTCCTCTTCCTCTCCCTCCTCTTTCCCTTCCTCTGCGGCCTCTGCGGCCTCTGCGGTTCCTTCAATCTTTCCTGCATTCAACTCAATCTTTTTCTGCTGGCGTTCCGAAGCAGCTTTTTGCAACATTTTCAAGCGTTCCGGGTCAACATCCGATCGCCAAAACAACTTATGGCCCTTAATTTTAACGCAATTGTCCTCCAAACACTTCACCCATTCCCGATATTTCTTAACCACAGAACCATCAAAAATCCCTAACTTTGCCTCTTGGCGAGTGAGTTTCGCGAACTTTTCGTAATGCGGATAATTAGGATTAACAAAAGCTTCTTTTTTAACTAAAATTGGCGGATTGTACGCATCTGAATAATCTTCGTAGCTGACAGAAAGGTCGCGCAAATGTATGTGCATAGCCCTGTGGAGGACTGGATGCGGGTTAGTATCAAAATCGGGATAAAATAAATAGGATATCTGCGGTTTTCGAGTGTGAAACTTGATAATTGTAGCGCCGTCAAGCCTGCCAATTGTGCGGTTAGCGCAGCCTTCGTAGAGTCGCAGCAAAGGGTCGAGTTCTTCTAAACATGAGACGTGAACTGAAAGGGAACCGGGTTGTTTATAGCCGATCGCACTATCTTCGCAACAATCCGCCACAATATCAGCTTTGCCCAAACTATATAGCATTAAATCTGCCAAAGTGCAAGCTTTTTGATAACTGTCAAACAAACCCTTAATATCATTGCGGATTTGAGGCGGAAGCCGGCGCATCGAAGGGCGCACCGCATCCTCATCCTGTAGGGAATAGCCCAAACGGTTGAGAGCGAGATATACTAGCAAATCCTGGCGGCGCTTGTCGGCGATTTTTTCCCAATCATCCGCGTCGGTAGCTTGCAAAATCACCCTCCAAGCGCGGTTAAAACTGTGAAATTCCTGCTTAATTGGCGATTCTTCTGCTAATTCGCCTTTCACCGGAAGACGCCCCCGATCGCTCACAAAAGCCATTAGAGGAGCCAGTATTTCCGCATAATCCTCAAATCGCTTGACTTGCGATCGCACTCTGGGAGTCGATAAGCGCGATCGAAACCGAGAAGCCCGAAAACCCTCACCCGCCGTCGCATCCCGAAACACAAAATAAATCCCCAAAGCCACAGGAATCGCATCAACATTCAAAACCTGGTCAATATAAACCTTCAACTCTTGCTGTTCGTAATACTTCTGAAAAGTATTGCGAGAAGTAATCACCCCATCCCCATAAGCAATTTGACCGCGATCGCCATCATCAATCAAAACCTGAGCCGCCACAACCAATAAATTCTTAGTTAAATCCCAAGCATTCAACAAAGCTTCTCGGCGTTCCCCCAAAGATTCAATCACATTAATTACATAACCAACATTCACAATATCCGCACAAATTCGCGGAGTCTCCGGCTGATAGTACGGGTCCCAACCCGCCGCCACATAACCCTCTCCCGCAATATATTTAACATCGCCGCCATAGCCGCAACCGTAATCAAAAAAAGTCATCCCATCCAAAAACAAATCCGATTCCAAAACCAGACGCACCGGTTTAGAAACAGAGTTTCGTACCATAGCAGCCTTGTGGCGTTCAATTTTAGGAATTGAAAGCTCACTATTATCCTGTTTCAAACATTCGACAACAGCATGATCTTGAATTTCTACACCGCAATATCCCAAATATTTGAGCCAACCATCGCGAGTGCCGATCACGCTAGTATTGTCCAAGAGTCCCCACTTTTGCTCGCTGCGAGTCAGTCGAGCAAATTTTTCGTAATTGGGATAATCCGCAGTTACAAAAGTTTCCTTTCGGTGCAAAACCGGGGGATTTTCGCTGTTGCTGTAATCGAAATATTTAACTTCCCCAGTTTCCAGATTAATTTGGATGCTGGCTTGCAAAGCAGGGTGAGCATCTGTATCGAAATCGGGGTAAAAAAGATAAGAGATTTTAGGTTGCTGGAGTGAGAATTTAACTAAATTTGCTTCATCAATATTTTCGAGATGCTGTCTGGCGCAATTTTCGTAAATTCTAAGTACAGGGTTGAGTGCGGATAAAGCGGAAATGTGAATATAAAAAGCTGTTGGTAATTTTTTACCGATTTTGCTTTCTCGACAGCAGCGAGCTACTTTTGCTACCAGATTTTCAACATAAAAAATATCAATTTCGTCGGACGGACACGGCACAGCATTTACAGAAGTTTCCCCAGAAATAGCATTGTTTTCATACAATAAAACTTCCTGAGCAAAAGCCCTCAAAGGCGTTAGAATTTCTCCATTGTTTTCTAATGAATCGGTATATAAAATAGGGTTTGTATCGGTATCGTAAGTCATAGATAAACTCATCGATTTTTTACATTAACCGCAGATAACACAGAGGAAACTGAGCCGGTGCGTCAGGGAGAACATTCTTCGTTTTTTGTCAAAAAATCCGCCCTGACGCACCCTACAATAACTAAAAAACAGACTTAAATATCAACCAAACATTCGAGTTTCTACAAATTTTTTAACCCGTGCTAAATGACTCGACAAACTCACTAATATGTTTTCAACGCCCTCAATAGTTAACAATCCCGAAGCTAGCGGTTCAGATTGAAAGCCTCGCGCTTGATGCTCCAATTGTGCCGCTAAATCCGACATTAGAGCAACTCCCACATTAGCAGCAGTTCCCTTTAGACGGTGTGCTTGATATTCCACAGCTTGCCAATCTCTAGCTTCTACGGCAATTTTGGCAGCAGCTATATCAGCCTGTGCGTTGCCGACAAATGCTTGCAAAAGTCGATCGGGCAATTTAACATTAACCCGTCCGAGTTGCTGCAATCGGTTCCTGTCGAACAGTCCGTCGCAGTCTGCGTGTTCCCAAGCTTGAGGTGCGATCGCCCTTGGTGCCGGCACAGCCACAACTTCCGTTTCTTCCAAAATTTCTGTATGCTTTATTACTAATTGAGGATTTTCTGCCAAATTAATACTTTTAACTCCATACTTATTTTTAAACTCAACATTTTGGGATTCATATTTTTTCAGCGCCGTCGCCAAAGCATCTAAATCTACAGGTTTGCTGAGATAATCGTCCATCCCAGCCGCCAGACACTTTTCTCGTTCCCCCGGCATTGCGTGAGCAGTTAAAGCAATCACAAAAGTATGCCGATCGCCTTTTTCTCGTTCCCTCAACTTTTTTGTCGTTGCATAACCGTCAAGTATTGGCATTTGACAATCCATTAACACCAAATTATAGGCTTTTTCTGCCAGCAAATCCAGCGCTGCTTGACCGTTAGCGGCGCAGTCAGCCTGATAGCCTAAAGCTGCCAATTGTTCGACAATAACTTGTTGATTGATCGGGTGGTCTTCTGCGAGCAAAATTCTCAGCGATGACGGCGAATTAGGAGTTATATATTGAGAATCAACTGCTGGGAAATTGCAAGTATTAGCAGCCTCTAAGCTCCCAAACTCTCCCCTTTCCTTAACCGACGCCAGCAAAGCTTCAAGCAGGCGAGAAGGCCGCACTGGTTCGATTAAATAGCCGCTAAACCCCACACTACAAAGTGCTTCAGCTTTCGCCTGTTCCCGCAAAGCAGTCATGGCGATTAACGAGCCAACTGTTGAGAGCGATCGCACTTTCAAACCAAATTCCTCAGCATCCAAATCCGGCAATTGCAAATCCACCAGCACCGCATCGCAGCATTTTTCCCCTGTCGCCGAATGCCGATCGATCCCGCCCTGAGAATTTTGCAACCAAGTCAAAGCAGCAGCAGCAGTTTCTGCCTCGTCGCAGCGAGCACCCCAACTTTGAGCGAGCGATCGCACCGCCGCCCGCCTCAAAGCGCTTGCAGAGACTACTAATAGCTTCTTGCCCGCAAGTTTGGGAGTCTGAGGCTCAACTTGCAACTGTTTTTCCAAAGGTACAGCGAACCAAAAAGTCGAACCGTTGCCGAGAAAACTGCGCACCCCAATCGAACCTTCCATCATCTCTACTAACTGCTTGCAAATCGCCAAACCCAAACCCGTGCCACCGTACAGCCTAGTCGGAGAAGCGTCTACCTGAGAAAAAGATTGGAACAGTTTTGTCTGGCCTTCCGGCGAAATTCCCATCCCTGTATCCCGCACCGAAAATAGCAATTTCCCCCCTTGTTTGCAGTCTGCCAGTTGCCGATCCCGCTTGACATTTATGTGAACAAAAACTTGACCGCTATCGGTAAATTTTATCGCATTTCCCGTCAAATTTAGCAAGATTTGCTTCAACCTACCAGAGTCGCCAACTAACTTTTTCGGCACCGAACTGTCAACTAAAATATTTAATTCAATACCTTTTTTTTCTGCCAAAGGCGCTACCATTTCTATCACCGATTCCAGGCAGATATCCAAATCAAAATCAGCCTTTTCTAGCCGGAATTCTCCAGCTTCTATCTTAGAGAAATCGAGGATATCATTAATTACGCTCAGCAAATGTTCAGCACTGTGGTAAATAGTCTGAGCGCACTCCCGTGGTTTCGGTTCCAGAGGAGCGCGCAGCAGCAATTGAGCCATGCCCAAAACCCCATTCATCGGAGTGCGAATTTCGTGACTCATATTCGCCAAAAATTGCGACTTAACCCGGCTCGCTTTCAGGGCTGTTTCCCGCGCTTCCACCAACTCATTAATCTTGTCGGCTACCATCACCATTCCCCCCACTTTCCCGTCGGGATTGTACCAAGGGTGAGCTGCCCAGCGCAGGTACATCACAGAGCCGTCTGCTCGTTCCCAAGCATCTTCGCTCACAGAAACTACCTCACCCTTTAACACTTGTTGATACATCATTTTCCACCGATTTGGCGTATCTGGAAACAATTCGTAATGATTGAGATTAGTCAGGGACTGCCACTCGAAATTAAATTGAGTCAGCCATTGGTGAGAGTTAGCTAAATAGCGCATTTCTGTGTCGAACATCGCCATTGCTACGGGCACGCAGGCAATAATTTGTTTCAGTTGCTGCCGTTCTCTTTCTAGAGCGTATTCGGCTTGTTTGCGATCGCTAATGTCGCTAATCATGCCTGCCATCCGCAGCGCTTTTCCTTGGGAATTTCGCTGAGCTTTTCCCTGAGAAGTGCAGTAGCGGTAAGCACCAGAGGAGTGCAGCAGTCGGAATTCTACATTGTAGTCTATTTGTTGTTCTAAGTGAGCGCCGATCGCCCGGATGATGCCGTCCTTGTCCTCTGGGTGCAGGCGGTGGTAGAGAGCATCCATAGTGCTGCCAAATTGCGATCGCGCCAAACCGATAATTTCCAAAAGGCGATCGTTCCAATAAACCTCATTTTTACTTAAATCCCAATCCCAAATTCCGTCGTTCACTCCCTCTAAAACTAACCTGTATCGTTCCTCGCTTTCCTTAAATTTTTGACTGGTATAAAACGCCTCTGATTCGGCGCGGTAAACGCGAATGGCATTCTGCAAACTGCGGGACAAACTATCAGCAGACATCTTGCCTTTAGCGATATAATCAGAAGCTCCAGCCTTCATCAATTCCACAGCAATTTGTTCATCACCTTGCCCGGTGAGCACAATTAAGGGAACTTTCAGCCCAGATTCCCGTACATTTTTTACCAAACTCAGTCCGTCTCCGTCCGGCAAGCGGTAGTCGAGGAATACGCAGTCAAATTTGCAGTCAAATATCTGATTTAATAGCGAATTTTCTGTTTCCTCAACCTCGCTTAACTGTTGAGATTTATCTGGATGCGAGAGTTTCGCCGCTGCTCTACTAGAACTTTTGCTGACCGATAGTTTTGCCAGAGCATCGGCGCAGTCTTCTGCTTCAGTAACTTCTACCGAAACCCCAGCAGACTTGAGCGAGCGTTTGACCGTCATCCGATCGACTTCATCGTCATCAACTATCAGAATTTTAAGAAGTTTGTCCATAACAACCGAATTGTGGATTGAGCTGAAAAAGCTCCGGCATAGCAAAGATGAATGTGAAGCATCTGTGCGGAGATTTAAAAGCGTTTATTGGAAGTGCGAGCTTATATCTAGCAATCGGGGACGCTTGCACTAATACAAGAAAACTGTGATTATCCCAACTAATTAATACAAATGTACCGCCCAAAAAAGTCACAACAGCCACCTGGAAAAATTTTGGTTAAATTTTAGAAAATTTAGGGAATTTCACTCAGCATCCAGTATTTGTTGAGAGTAGCCATAACTTCCACAAAGTTAGAAAAAGTGACAGGCTTAAGAATATAGCCAGCTACATTCAAATTATAAGCTTCTACCTTATCTCTATCTTCATTAGAAGTGGTGAGGACGATCACGGGAATCGACCTCAAAGTTTCATCCAGCCGCAATTCTCGCAAAAATTCAATGCCGTTCATTCTCGGCATATTCAAGTCGAGCAAAATCAGTCGGCGCGCTTGAGGCATTGCCGGCTCTATTTTGCTTTCTTGGCGCAATATAGCCAGAGCTTCTAATCCGTTTTCCGCCATGTACAGGGGGTTGACGATGTTATTTTTTTTGAACGCTCGCCGGACGTTCATCACATCTACCTCATCATCTTCCACTAAGAGGATATGAATTTTTTTTCCTTCCATAAATTAGCCATTTTATAGATGTTTTTTAAGCGACAGTATCCTTGGCGGGGTTCAGTCAGCACGATCGCGAACCCAGCAGGTCTAATCTCTATTGTGCTTTGTCAAGAATCATTATGCCTCAACCGATCGCAGTATCTATCCGCAGGCGTAGTCGCCACTGCTGGGGGCATGAGTTTTGGTCGATCGGCAAAAACTCGCCAATTATGCCCGATCGAGCTACGGTAAAATCTAAAACTCAACTACATTATTAATCGCCATGTCAGCCGGACGCAAACTCTACGAAGGCAAAGCCAAAATCCTCTACTCCACCGAAGACAGCGAAATTTTGCTGACCCACTTCAAAGACGACGCCACCGCCTTTAACGCCCAGAAACGGGGCAGCATCACCGGCAAAGGCGAAATCAACAATGCCATATCCGCCCACCTGTTTCGGATGCTAGAAGCCAAAGGCATACCCACCCACTTCATCGACACGCCCGCCCCCAATCAAATGCGAGTCTGCCGCGTCCGCATCTTGCCCTTAGAAGTCGTCGTCAGAAACATTGCCGCCGGTAGTCTGTGCAAACAAACCGGAATCGCCCTCGGTACAATTGTCAATCCGTCGCTGGTCGAGTTTTATTACAAAAACGACGATTTGGGAGACCCGCTGTTGACCCGCGGCCGATTGCAGTTAATGCAGCTAGCCACCCCGGAACAAGTAGACCAACTAGAAATCGCCGCCCGCGAAATTAACGAAATACTCAAAGAATTTTTCACCCAGTGCGGCATTACCCTGGTAGACTTCAAACTGGAATTTGGTATCGACCAACATCAAAATTTGATTCTCGCCGACGAAATCAGTCCCGACACCTGCCGCCTGTGGGACAACGCAGAAACCGACCCCGACGCCCGTGTGATGGACAAAGACCGATTCCGCCGCGACTTGGGATCGGTAGAAACCGCTTACCAGCAAGTTCTCCAGCGGGTTCTAGCTCAGAAAGTCTAGAGGCTTGAAATGCGCTACAATTGCGCAGTTTGTAACCGTTATACCTTCGATGTCAGCAATCAGCGGTCAACAGTCATCAATTAGCGGTCAGCGCGAAATTCAACCGACTTAATCACTAATGACTAATGGCTAATGACTAATGACTAATGACGAATAATGTGGTGTGTGTCGATTGCCCAAAAGAGTGAACAAAAATGCGCTTATCTGCTGTATTGGTGGCAGTTCTTACTGTCTCAGCAACATTCGGACTATCAAATTCGGCAAGCGGTCAAACATCCTACTCTGAATCAACAGAGGAAGCTTTGACTGCCGTTACCCCCGCCCCGTCGATCGAATTATCCGATCGCCCCGTTCCAGAATTAACCCAAAATCTTCCTCAAAACCGCAAAGCAGCTAAAAGCAGCAAAGCGGAAGCCCTAAAAATAGTGGCGGCCCCTGGTAGAGGAGAAGACGATCGCGAACCAAACCGAGTCACAGACCCGGCAACCCCGGTTTCGCCCGTTGACCTGCAACTCAAACCTGAGATAGCATCCAATCCCCTCGCCTCTAGCAGCCAAAACGCTCTGCCAGAGGCACAAATGGCTAGCCCGCTCCCCCCCTCGGAGACCGCAGTTTTGCCCGCCTGGGTTGCGGTAGAGCCTCGGAAACAGGATGAATCAAGGGCGATCGCTCAAGACATCCAAGTTTCTCCCAGACAGGCCCCAGAAGTATCAGGGGCGATCGCTCAAAACGCCCAAATTCCCCCCATACCAGCCCCGACCAGGCCACCAGCTAACACCGTTCCGACATTGCCATCGGGCCCAGCAGCACCGCAGCCCAGACCAGCCCCCGCACCAGCCGGGGCAGCAGAACCGCAAGTGCTAGTTGCCGAAGTTACCATTACCGGGGCAACGGGAGACCTGCAAAGCGAGATTTACCGAGTCATCAGCACCCAACCGGGACGCACGACCAACCGCAGCCAACTGCAACAAGACATCAACGCCATTTTTGCCACAGGCTTTTTCAGAAACGTGCGGGCAGAACCCCAAGACACCCCATTGGGCGTGCGGGTGACTTTTATCGTGCAGCCAAATCCGGTGCTGCGGGGAGTCAAAATCACCGGTCAGCAAGTGCTGCCCCAAACCATAATTGACGACAGCTTCCGCGATCAGTACGGCAAAATTCTCAACCTCCGCCGCTTTGAGGAGGGAGTGAAAAAAATTAATGCCTGGTATCAAGAAAACGGCTATGTTTTGGGCCAAATCACTGATGCGCCGCAAGTCGCAGATGACGGTACTGTCACCCTGGTAGTGGCAGAAGGCCAGATCGAATCCGTTGATGTCCGCTTTCTGAGCAAGGAGGGAGAGGCAACGGATGCGACCGGTCAGCCGATCGGAGGTAACACCCGCCGTTATGTGATTACCCGCGAAGTACAACTCAAGCCCGGAGACATCTTTAACCGCACCAAGGCGGAAAGAGATTTGAGGCGGGTGTTTGGTTTGGGGATTTTTGAAGACGTGCGGCTGGCCTTGGAACCGGGAACTACTGATCCCCGCAAGGCAAGGGTAATTGTGAACGTCATTGAAAAAAATACTGGTTCTCTGGCTGCGGGTGCGGGTTTGAGTTCCGCGACGGGTTTGTTCGGTACGGTGAGTTACCAGCAGCAAAACTTGAACGGTAGGAACCAAAAATTGGGGGCTGAAGTACAAATCGGGGAACGCCAAACCCTGTTTGACTTGAGTTTTACTGACCCCTGGATTGCGGGCGATCCTTACCGGACTTCGTTCACGGCTAATGTTTTTAGAAGACGATCGATCAGCGTGATTTTTGACGGTGGCGAGAGAGAAGTCAGATTGGCAAATGACGATCGACCCCGCATCGTCCGCACCGGCGGCGGCATCAATTTTACCCGTCCCCTCTCGCGCGATCCTTTTGCAGATTCTGAGTGGATAGCTTCACTCGGTTTGCAGTACCAGCGAGTCTCAATTACCGATAGTAAAGGCAGACGAGAATCCAAAGACGAACTCGGCAACCAGCTAAGTTTTAGCAATTCCGGTTCCGACGACTTGACAACAATCCAAGCAGGTGCTGTGCGCGATCGGCGTAACGATCCCCTCCGCCCCACCAGCGGTTCCCTGCTCAGATTTGGCATGGAACAATCGATTCCTATAGGTTCCGGCAGCATCCTGCTCAACCGTCTGCGCGCCAGTTACAGCTTTTACCTACCAGTCAAGTACACTAACTTTACCGCAGGCCCCCAAACCCTGGCATTTAGTTTAAAAGCCGGCACCGTATTCGGAGATTTGCCTCCCTACGAAGCCTTTGCCTTGGGTGGCGCCAACTCGGTACGCGGATACAACGAAGGCGACATGGGAGCAGGCCGCAGCTTCCTAGAAGGCAGCGTGGAGTATCGTTTCCCGATTATTTCGTTTATCGGCGGAGCGCTATTTTTGGATGCTGGCACCGACTTGGGCACGGGCAAAGATGTCCCCGGCGACCCGGCAGGTGTCCGCAGAAAGCCCGGTAGCGGTTACGGTTACGGCGTCGGCGTGCGGATTCAATCTCCGTTAGGGCCGATCCGGATCGATTACGGTATCAACGACAGCGGCGACAATCAAATTCACTTTGGGATTGGTGAAAGATTCTAATTACAGTTGACAGTTGACAGTTGACAGTTGACAGTTGACAGTGGTCAGTTGGCAGTTGACAGTGGTCAGTTGGCAGTTGGCAGTTGGCAGTTGGCAGTGGTCAGTTGGCAGTTGGCAGTGGTCAGTTGTTATTAGTTACGAGTAATAAGTAATTGGTAATGGGTGATTGGTAATTACTAATTCTTCCCCTCTTCCCTCTTCCTTCTTCCCTCTTCCCTCTTCCCTCTTCCTTCTTCCTTCTTCCTTCTTCCTTCTTCCTTCTTCCATGACTCAAAGTACCTTAAAATCTGAATTTGAATTGTCAGGAATTGGTTTGCACAGCGGCGCACAAACTCGCGTCCGAGTCTTGCCCGCTGCGGCTGGAGAAGGCCGCTATTTTGTCAGAATTGACTTGCCCGGTGCTCCGATAATTCTGGCAAAAATTGAGGCGGTTGGTCAGACTGCGCTTTCTACTGAACTGGTAGGTGCCGCAGGTGCTCAAATTCGCACTGTAGAGCATCTATTAGGCGCTTTGGCGGGGATGGGAGCGGATAATGCTCGAATTGAGGTGGATGGGCCGGAAGTGCCTCTGCTGGACGGTTCGGCTCAGGTTTGGGTAGAGGCGATCGCCCATACCGGCCTAATTGCTCAAGCATCCCAGGAAGATCAAATTTCCTCATTCGTCCTGACTGAGCCGATTTGGGTGCGTCACGGGGATGCTTTTGTTGCAGCCCTACCGTCGGATCAAACTCGGTTTAGCTACGGAATTGATTTTGAGGAACAGGCGATCGGCAATCAATGGTACAGTTGGTCGCCAGAGGTAGAAAGTTTTGCGACGGCGATCGCCCCAGCCCGCACTTTTGGACTTGCTCGGCAAGTTGAACAATTGCGACAAGCAGGTTTGATCAAAGGTGGTACCCTAGATAACGCCCTTGTTTGCGATCGATCCGGCTGGCTCAACCCGCCCTTGAGATTTCCCAACGAACCGGTGCGCCATAAAATCTTAGACTTAGTAGGCGACCTCAGTCTGTTGGGAACTTTGCCAAAAGCTCATTACTTGGCTTACAAAGCCAGTCACAACCTCCACGTCCAACTCGCCAAAGCCCTGAACTCCCAAGCTTCAGCCGTGCTACAACCAAGTTAGAACAGGTTCGAGCTTTCTTTACAGTTATAGTTTGCAGTTACAATTCACAACCCAAGACGCGATCCCTTGCCTTTATATAGCAACGGCGAAGGCGCTTAGGACGTTCTTAATTGCTGAAACCATTGCAGTGAATTTCTTCTCTGGCGACGACAACTAAAGCCTTCCTTCTTCCTTCTTCCTTCCTTCTTCCTTCTTCCTTCTTCCTTCCTTCTTCCTTCTTCCTTCTTCCTTCTTCCTTCTTCCTTCTTCTTTCTTCCATACCACACTCAAAAGTCTTCAAGCAATGTCCACGCTGACTGAAGTTAACACCCTCAATACTGCCAATTCTGAATCCGTTCCCACCGAAAACGGCGAAGATTCTCCAGCGGTTAAATCTACTTTTACTCTCGAAGAAATTCAGAAAATATTACCTCACCGCTATCCCTTTGCACTGGTAGACAAGATTGTTGATTATGTGCCGGGAGTGCGGGCTGTAGGAATTAAAAATGTGACTTTCAACGAACCACATTTTCAAGGGCATTTCCCCGGAAGACCGATTATGCCTGGGGTCTTGATTGTCGAAGCGATGGCTCAAGTTGGCGGTATTGTTCTCGCTCAGTTACCGGACATCGAGCAAGGATTGTGGATGTTTACCGGGATTGATAAAGTCAAGTTCCGCCGTCAAGTAGTACCGGGCGATCAGTTGCTGATGACTCTAGAATTGCTGTGGGTAAAACGCCGCCGCTTCGGAAAAATGCAGGCGATTGCTGAAGTGGATGGACAAAAAGTCTGTGAAGGAGAATTGACGTTTTCGATGGTAGATTAAATTTGCTAATGAGGAATTGGCAATGGAAATTGGTAATGGAAATTGGTAATGGGTAATGGGGAATGGGTAATGGGTAATAGCTAACAACTAATAACGGTTTGGCTAAGCAAAAATGCAAATTATCAATTATCAATTACTAATTACTAATTACCATCTAAGTAAATCCACCTAATTAAATAACGTAAAATACTGGTCGCTAAAAAGCTTGCTGTGTATATCTTCTTCCTTCTTCCTTCTTCCTTCTTCCTTCTTCTTCCTTATTCCTTCTTCCTTCTTCCTTCTTCCTTCTTCCTTCTTCCTTCTTCCTTCTACTTAAAAACTGACAAATGCTTACTTTGATTCACCCAACTGCTGTGATTCATCCCCGCGCCGACCTGCACCCGACTGTAGAAGTGGGCGCTTATGCTGTAATTGGGGAAAGAGTGAAAATCGGGCCGGAGACTAAGATTGGTGCCCATGCAATTATCGACGGACTAACAGAAATAGGTGCTCATAATCAAATTTTCCCTGGTGCGGCGATTGGTTTGGAACCTCAAGATTTGAAATATGAGGGTTCTCTGACTAGGGTGACAATTGGCGACAACAATGTGATTCGGGAATATGTGACAATTAACCGCGCTACTGGAGCGGGGGAAAGCACCACAATTGGCAATCATAATCTATTGATGGCCTATGTTCATGTTGGTCATAATTGCGATATTGCCGATCGAGTAATCATCGCCAACGCCGTAGCCCTCGCCGGACACGTTAAAATTGAGTCCCAAGCCCGACTCAGCGGGGTTTTGGGCGTGCACCAGTTTGTCCACATCGGCCGCTTATCCATGATCGGTGGCTTGAGCAGGATCGATCGAGACGTGCCCCCTTATATGCTAGTCGAGGGGAATCCTTCGAGAGTGCGAGCTATCAACAAAATAGGCCTCGAACGCGCCGGTTTAACCCCAGAAGATTTGCTAGTTTTAAAGAAAACTTTTCGGATTTTATACCATTCTGGCTACACTCTCAATCAAGCTTTAGAACAGTTTGATTTGTTACCGGAAAACCCCCACTTGCTGCACCTGCGGAGATTTATACAGCAGTCTATCAGCAAAGGGCGGCGCGGTTTGATTCCTAGCAAGAAGTGAATCATCCTAAATCTGGGTTAAATAAGACTCGGCGGTTGAAACCGCGACTATACAAACAAAGTCCGCAGCAGAGGGGGACTCAAGAATTAAGACTCGGCGGTTGAAACCGCGACTATACAAACAAAGTCCGCAGCAGAGGGGGACTCAAGAATTAAGAGGTATTAAAGCCAAATTGGTTATGAGGTAGAATGAAGCTATTAACTAAACGATTGTTAAGTTATGAATGTATATACTTCAGTCAAATATACATCTCCTGAAACAGAACAAGATGCCTGCATCAGATTTTCAGATGTTAGCTGGGAGCAATTTGAAGCGATAGAATCAGCGTTTAAAGATATTGGCAATGTAAAATTTTTCTATCTCGATCGCATCCTGCAACTTATGACTGTCTCGCCGGAACACGAAATCATCAAAAAAACTCTCTGTATGCTGTTAGAGGCATACATGAGAGCAAGCGGGATTCGATTTTATGGCAAGGGCGGGCCGACTCTGGGTAACAGAGATTTGGGAGGTAGAAAAGAGCCGGACGATTCCTATGACATAGGAACCCCAAAAATAGTCCCAGATATTGCTATTGAAATGGTAATTACTAGCAGTGGAATAGACACTCTAGAATTTTACAAACGATTGGGAGTTCGGGAAGTTTGGTTTAGGCAAAACCACCAGTTATCTATCTACTACTTGAGATGTGAAAATTACGAGAAAATTACCCGCAGTAAATTTTCCCCTGAACTCGATTTAGAATTACTGCTGCGCTGTGCTAATATGCCAGATCAATATGATGCTGTGACTGAATTGCTAGAACAAATCTCACCTGTTTAAAGCCAGAGTTAAATTAACAAATATGAAAATTTTTATCAGCACTGGTGAGGTTTCGGGCGATTTGCAAGGAGCTTTGTTAGTTGCTGCCTTAAAACGTCATGCTGTCGCCGCTGGTTTGGAGTTGGAAATAACTGCATTGGGCGGGCCGCAAATGGCGGAAGCTGGGGCTACTATTTTAGGCGATACTGTGGGCATTGGTTCTATGGGTATTATAGAATCTATACCCTATATTTGGCCAACGATCGCAGTTCAGCAAATAGCTAAACAATATCTAAAAAAATCACCCCCCGATGTTGTTGTATTGATTGATTATTTGACTCCAAATCTCGGTATTGGTAGCTACATTCGCCGCTATTTGCCGGATTTGCCTGTGGTTTGGTACATCGCGCCTCAAGAATGGGTTTGCTCGATTTCTCCTCGCAATACTGAATTGATTGTTAATATTGCCGATCGCATTTTGGCGATTTTCCCCGAAGAAGCTCGTTATTATCGCGCCAAAGGCTCTCAAGTCAGTTGGGTTGGCCATCCTTTGGTGGATAGAATGCAATCTGCGCCCAGCCGGGAAGTTGCCCGCAAAACTTTGGGAATTGAGCCGGAACAGGTGTCAGTCGCTCTAATTCCCGCTTCTAGAAAGCAAGAACTCAAGTACCTGATGCCGGTGATATTTGAGGCTGCTCGAATTATTCAAGATAAATTGCCGGAGGTTCATTTCTGGATTCCGATTTCTCAAGCAGCTTTTCGCAGCAAAATCGAACAAGCTATTGGGAATTACGGTTTGCGGGCTACTTTGTTGGAAAATCAAAATCTGGAAATCTTGGCTGCTGCCGACTTTGCGATCGCCAAATCTGGTACTGTTAATTTGGAATTAGCTTTGCTCGACGTTCCGCAAGTTGTAGCCTACCGCGTCAGTCGGATTACGGCGATTATTGCTCGCCACGTTCTGAAATTGTCGATTCCTTTTATCTCTCCGCCCAATTTGGTGCAAATGAAGCCGATCGTCCCAGAGTTGCTGCAAGACGAGGCTACTGTGGAAAATATAGTTTTCCATGCCCTGGAATTGCTGCAAAATGCCGATCAACGCCAGCAAACCTTGGCGGATTATCGGGAAATGCGGGAAAGTCTCGGAGATGTCGGTGTGTGCGATCGCGCGGCTGCCGAAATAATCAAAAATGTTAAAATAAATACAGCTTCTTAAAACAATTTTACTATTGAAATGTTATGCCTAGCTATCGGAAAAAGCGACCGATCGCTGTTGATTTATTTGCCGGCGCAGGCGGCATGACGCTGGGCTTTGAACAAGCAGGTTTTGATGTACTTGCATCAGTCGATATTGACCCCATCCACTGCGCCACCCACGAATTCAATTTCCCGATGTGTTCTGTATTGTGCAAAGATGTCTCAAAGCTGACAGGATCGGAAATTAGGAAACAATCTGCGATCGGCAGGCGCGAAATCGACGTAGTAATCAGCGGTTCGCCCTGTCAAGGATTCTCGCTGATGGGCAAGCGCGATGTAGACGATCCGCGAAATTCTCTGATTTTCCACTTTCAGCGCTTAGTTTTGGAGCTAAAACCCAAGTTTTTTGTCATGGAAAATGTGCCGGGAATTGTGGCAGGCGAACACAAAGAACTCCTGAATCTTTTAATTAGCTCTTTTCTGGAAGCAGGATATCAAGTAGAAGAAAAATATCAAGTTCTCAACGCCGCTCATTACGGAGTACCACAAGCTCGCAAACGATTGTTTCTGATTGGTTGCAAAAAAGACTACGATCTGCCAAAATATCCTCAGCCAACTACTTTTTTGCCTAAAAAGAAACTTCCTAAACGCTATAAAAAAGTTAATTTACCTGCTGTACCGACAGTTTGGGATGCGATTGGAGATTTGCCGGAAGTAGAAAAGTACAGCGAGTTACTGCACCGAGATTGGGTAATAGCGGAGTACGGAAAGTGCAGCAGCGATTACGCGAGTTTGTTGCGTGGATTCGATGATTTTGAAAATGATTATGCTTACGATCGCCAGTACGATCGACAAATCCTCTCATGCAGTCGGCGCACCAAACATTCTCCCGAATGTATGGAAAGGTTTGCAGCCGCAGCCTACGGCGAAAAAGAGCCGATCAGCCGTTTTTACAAGCTGCACCCTGACGGAGTTTGCAACACTCTCAGGGCGGGAACCGACAGGGCGAGGGGCGCTTATACTTCGCCAAGGCCAATTCACCCGATCGCGCCTCGGTGCATTACAGTCAGAGAAGCTGCGCGGCTGCATTCATATCCTGACTGGTTTAGATTTCACGTCACAAAATGGCACGGTTTTCGCCAAGTCGGAAATTCTGTACCGCCACTATTGGCGAAAGCTGTAGCATCACAGATTATTAGCGCTTTGGGCGTGAAAGTAACCAAACCGAGTTTCAAGTTTCTGGTTGGAGATGATTCGTTACTTAAACTAAATTGGTCGGAAGCAGAACAACATTATCTGAAAGTATAGACTAAGACGATGCGCGTGCTCAAGTAAGTGCGGGCTGCCCTACCCTGTATCATTTAGCACAAATCGATGACTGGGACGAGATGTCCCCGGTAGTTAAACAAACCGGGAATGTATTCGGGCGCGTTGTGGAGTTTTTGCAACGTGACAGTGGGAACTACTTCGACTATGCGCCTGCTATCCAAGGCATAGCGATCGTCCCCTACATAAAATAGCAACATCAACATCGGGATACCAGTAGAGATTTTAGATTCTGAAAGTCTGCCGGGAAAACATTTTTAGAAATTTCGCTTAGTTTTGCAACAATTAGGAGTCTTTTGGCATTCTAGAGCTATCTTGGAAAAAGTGTATTTTCAGGAGACTACTATGGGTTGGTTTAAAAGACTGTTCGGACTCGAAAAGCCTGAAGCCCCGGCTGAACCGATGGCACAAGTAGTACAGCAAGCAGCACAAGCGCAATCCATCGCTCCTGCTAAAGTCGGCCCAGACGGAAATTTTGACGAAAGTGGCCTGGCGAAGCGGGTGGCTTTGGCTTTTGACGGCGATTCAGCAGTTGCTGATATCGAGACTGTTTATGTGGCTCAGCTCAGCAGCACGGTTGTTCTCAAAGGTCAAGTTCCCAGTCAGGAAATTCTCGACAAGTTAGTGGCGATCGCCTCTGCTGAAGAGGGCGCAACAAACGTACAAACCGATCAAGTGACAGTCGGGTAGTTCTTCGGATCTCAATCTGTTTCGCTCTGAGTACGATCGAATTAGTCAAAGCTCGATTAAACCCGCTACGGCGGGTTTTTTCCTGCCTTCTCCCCCTCAAAATATTAATTCTTGTAAAAAAACGCATTTTAGTCCAAAAACAGTATAATTGAATACAGAAACTAAAATAGTTGTAGCTAGCAAAAGCAAACCTGACCTAACGACCGTTTTTATCTGAATATAAGGATCGAAAAATATGCAACTGACTTATCGCGGCGCAAACTACGAGTACGATATTCCGACAGTCGATATACTAGAAGGCGAAGTCGCGGGCAAATATCGGGGTCAAGACTGGAACTATCGGTATCCGAGACACCTTGCAGTCCCCAAAAAATACGGGGGCGTCAACTCTAGCACAAAGCAAGATTTTCAAGCCCAGAAGGATGTCGTAGCAGCTAGCGCACCTTACTCGGCGGTTGAATCTTCGCCGACATTTGCGGACTTGGCGCAAGTTCACCGGGTGCATATTTGTAATATTCTCGATCGTAGGAAACAAGTAGCCAAAGCCAAGGGCGATGAAAGACTGCTGCGCTTGCTAGAAAGAGAGTGGCAGCAGATGGCTTGTTAGGAAATAGCTTCAAAAAATACAGCGTTTGTCAAGAGGGGAAGTTGAGTAAAGTTCAATTTCCCCTTTTTGGTGTTGGTTTCAAAATTGCCTAAGACTACATCAACAGTTGTGCGATCAAATTAAAGTTTGTTTTAGCTTCTCGCCTAGCCGCAGCAGTATCGCAACCGAAATTTGCAACTCTGCATTTATACAAAAATTATGTTATAAATTTACCAACTATGAAAACTCCTACTTATAATTTATGGAACCTTTGACGCTGACGGCTGCTGGAACTGCGATCGCAACCATACTGGGAACAAAAGCTTTGGAAAAAATTGGAGAAAACCTTGGAGATGCGGTAATTCAACCGGTTAAAAAATTCTGGTCATTGCTCAAACACGAGTCTCCAGATACGGCGAGTGCGATCGAACTTGCGCCTGAGCAACCTTTAGATTACGGTCAAGCAATGCTGGAAGTGCAATCAGTAGCCGATCGAAATGACGAATTCAAACAAATATTAATCCAATTGCTAGCAGCAGCGACAACAAATCCCAAACTTGCCGAATATATCCAATTGGAAATGAAAAAGCTCCAGTCCCAACAACCATCTATCCAAAACCTGAACTGGTCGAAGTTGCAAGAAAAGGGAGTTATCAATCAAGGTAATATCGAGAACCAGACTAATAACTTCTGACTGGATCCGTCCTTTGGGAACGGGGCAAAGTCAATTCCCACCAAAACTATCCAAGTTGACTGGCGCGATGTTTGCCTCGCCATGTTGGAAGCTGAGAAACAGCTAACCACCAATCAGTTAATGCGAGATGACGATGAACGGTTTGATATAGATGATATCCACGTACCCCTAGCATTAGTAGAGCGCAAAAAACCTAATCTGATCGGTGACAACACTCAAGCAGAACAAGGTTCGCGCCTGTACGAGCCAGAATACGAAGAAAAGAAGCGCTTTGAACACGAACAGTTTTTACTGGATATCCTGAAAGACGGGAAAGGTAAGCACAACGGTAAGCGAATCGCTATTATTGGCGAACCTGGGGCGGGAAAAACCACGCTGTTACGCACAATCGCTTTTTGGATAGGGGAAAAGACCGATATTTTACCGATTTCGATTTCCTTGGCAGATTTGCAGGAGTTCACGTTAGAAGACTATCTACTGCGACTTTGGCTAAAAACAGCTCTAAAAGTGAGACAGATAACACCGGAAATGGAAGATGCCCTGTGTGAACTGTTCAAAAGTGAACAAGTTTGGTTGTTGTTGGATGGCGTGGATGAAATGCCAGTGCAGGGCGAAGAACCCCTCCGGACAATTTCTAATCAGTTAAAAGGTTGGTTGGGACAAGCGCGGGTGGTGCTGACTTGTCGGCTGAATGTCTGGGAAGCAAACCGCAACGTGCTGGCGGACAATTTTGAGATTTATCGCACGTTGGAATTTAGCTATGGCGATCGCACAATGCCGGATAGAGTGCAAGAGTTTATCGCCAAGTGGTTCAACAAACAGCAAAATTTAGGTCAGCAATTACGACAGGCATTAGACGAACCGGGAAAAGAGCGCATCAAAGATTTGGCGAAAAATCCCCTGCGGTTGGCGCTGTTGTGCAGCACTTGGAATTTGTGGCGCGATCGTGGGGGTTTGCCGGATACGAAGGCGAAACTTTATCAGGGATTTGTGGAGAAGTTTTATGAGTGGAAAAGCCGGGAATTTCCCACAAATTCTACTCAGCGGGATCAATTAAATCGGGCGTTGGGGGAGTTGGCCAAGTTGGCGATCGACCAAACGGCATCCCGGTTTAGACTTAAGCACAGTGAGATTTGTCCGCTATTGGGGAAACCGGATAAGGGGTTGTTTAAGTTGGCGTTACAATTGGGTTGGTTGAATAAGGTAGGTTTGGCGGCAGAAAGTCCCGATGAAACAGTTTATGCTTTCTGGCATACCACGTTTGAAGAATATTTTGCCGCGTTAGCTGTTGGCAATCGGGATTTTTTCTTACCCCGCACTCATATCGATAGTCCTGTTTATGGCAAGCGCTATCGCATATTCGAGCCACAGTGGAAAGAGGTGATTTTGCTATGGTTGGGTCGAGAGGAAGAAGATAGAGAGGAGAAAGAGGAGAAAGAGGCATTTATTAAGGGAATCATAAACTTTAACGATGGATTCAATGGTAAATTTTATTGGTATCGAGCTTATTTTCTAGCTGCTGCTGTAATTACTGAATTTAGAAGTCACTTTGCTGATGAGATTGCACAGCAGATTATAACGTGGAGTTTTGATTGTTTCTATAAACAAGTTGGTTATTTCTCTAAAAATTTACAGGACGCTCAATGTCATTCTAGTATTATAGAGGGAGCTAGGGCCGCACTGCCCGAAGCAGGCTACCATAAAGCTGTGAAATTTATATTGCCATTACTAGATAAAAGTAAGTATCCGTATTTCCGACATGAAGCGATCAAAACTTTAGGAGTAATCGGCACTGGTAATTGTGATGCCATCCAGGCTTTGAATAGCATAATAGACGATCCATCTGACAATATCTGCTGTGTAGAAATAGCTTCTTGTAGCCTGGGTAAAATTACTACAGGAGATCTAAAATTAAAAGCTATTCAAAAACTCATTAATTTGATGAAGCTCGATCCTTCTCATGAAACTGCTATTAAATCTCTTAGTCAACTTGTTTTTGATAGTTTAGATATTACTTTTGAAAGCAGAGATTTGATTATAGAAAGCATGGCTAAACACATAGAAAAAATTGATATACAATTATTTTATTTCCCTAATAACTGGTTGAGTGCTAAGGCTTTTTTGAAGATAGCCCCAACTCACCACCCACAGTACCAGTATGCTACTGACATTGAAAAGAGAAGCGACGCAAGGATTAAGCAAATTCAAGATAGCGGAATAGATATGTTGCTAAATGATATCAAAATCCTAGGTTTAGGGGATATAACAGCAAAAGAATTAGCATCGCAAATTATTCAAATAATTTCTAATTTAAACTTGATTTTACGTACTCACCAAGACAATGAAATTCAAAAGATAGCTGGTGATTGCTTAACATCAATATTGCTAGGTCAAAAAGTCTCCAATCAAGCTATTTTTTTACATTTAGTAATTCAAGGCTTAAAAGATTGCCCAGATGATCGTATCCGGGAAAACTACTCAGTCCTCTGGCACTGCGCCCAAAACCTCCCTTACCCCACTTTTTATCAAGCATGGCACGATTCCGCCACCACACCCGATCCAGAAGTCCCAGAAAATACCGCCGATTCTACCCCCTCGGCACAAAGTTTCAAGTCAGCAAACTTACCCCAACTCCTTACCAAAGCCATTAACAATCACCCCGATTTATGCACCAAAGTAAAACTAATTTGCATCGACACTCACCAATTCATAGAACCCGAAAACCCCGCCCCAGAAATTTACGATGAGATGCAAAATCAAAATTGTCCAGAGTGGCAGAATGGGTATCCCGATACAATGCAAAAACTCAAACTATATTGGAATTTCCTGCGCCGCCAAAGCGATATTCCCCTGTTTTTAATCTGCTACGATTCCACAGCACTCTCAGCTACACCCACAGGATTTAGCGCTCCATTTCTCAAAGCTTTAAGCAAATTCGATCGCGCGATTTGCATAGTATGTGAAACAGAGGATGTTCCACTGCAAACTTTTTCACCCAGTCAACCCGATTTAGTCGCTGCCGTTCTAGCATGGATTCGGCAAGGTATACTATAAAATAGACATCCTATTTAAGAGCCGATCGACAAAGCAAGAACTATGACACTTACAAAGACCGAGTATAAATATATAGAACTAAATCAAGACAATGTTCCCATCATAGCCGGAACCACCATGAAAGTCGTTGAATTAGTCGAAGCTCAGATAGCTTATGGTTGGAGCCCCGCAGAATTACACCTCAATCATCGCTACTTGACTATGAGCCAAATTCTTTCTGCCTTAGCTTATTATTGGGATCGCAAACCAGAACTCGATGCAGAAATAAAGCGACGAGAAGAGTATGTTAAACAGGCGGAAATTGAAGCTGGCGAATCTCCTTTTGCTGCTAGACTACGCGCTCAAGGGCTATTGAAATGAGTCTAGCATTTTATATGGATGAACACATTCATTCAGCTATTACAGTTGGTTTACGTCTTCGAGATGTAGATGTTTTAACTGTTCAAGAAGATGGACGTGCTGGTACACCAGATACTATTTTACTCGATCGAGCTATGGAGCTTGGGCGAGTTATGTTTTCACAAGACCAAGATTTTTTGATTGAAGCAAAACGCCGTCAAGCTGAAAGTATAAACTTCTCTGGTGTTATCTTTGCTCGTCAGTCTCGCGTTTCCATTGGTGATTGTATCCTCGACTTGGAAATAATTGCTAAACTTGGTGAGTTGGAAGAATTTGTTAATCGAGTTCAATATTTGCCTTTGTAGCTTCCCTTACTCATCAAGATAAGCTAATGCTTCGGCTCTACCTAGCAAGGTTGTATTCACAGCTTCATTCATCGCTTTGTTGAGGCAATAATCTTCTACTGCTTCCGCCAGATTCTCCTCCGAAACTTCTCCAGTAGGTAACAGTTGTCGCCATAAATCAATCGGAATCACTACTCCGATCGCCTCGCCGTCTTTGTTGGTAAGATATTCAATATTTATCATGCCTATTTTCCTCAAACCTGAATTTATATCGACTCCTGCCTCTGAGTGTATCATCCGAAATTAAATCCTCTGCGAGGGCTTCGCTAACGGGCGATCGCCAAACTCTCCCCATCACCCCTTAACGCAAACCACCTGCTTCAAAGTCGCCACCACTTCCACCAAATCCGACTGCTGACTCATTACCTCCTCAATCGACTTATAAGCGCCCGGAATTTCATCTAAAAACTCCGCATCTTTACGACACTCAACCCCCTCAGTCTGCCGCACAAAATCATCCAGAGTATATACACTCTTCGCTTTAGTGCGAGACATCAACCGCCCCGCACCGTGACTGCAACTACAGTAACTTTCAACATTTCCCTTGCCTTTAACAATAAAAGACTTCGCCCCCATCGAACCCGGAATAATGCCGTAATCATCAACTTGCGCGCGCACAGCACCCTTGCGAGTAACATACACATCCTCACCAAAATGCACCTCTTTTTCCGCATAATTGTGGTGACAATTCACCTGTAATAGCGGCTTAGTAACTTTGCCACCAGCGAGATGCTTTTCCACAATTTTCTTAAACCGATTCATCATAATATCGCGGTTAAAACTCGCATAATCCTGCGCCCATTGCAAATCGTGCCAATAAGCCGCAAACTCCGGCGTACCTGCCACAAAATAAGCTAAATCTTTGTCCGCCAAACTAATTTCTGCCAGTTTAGCTAAGTCTTTAGCAGTCTCGATATGTTGTTGGGCTAGCAGATTGCCGATACCGCGCGAACCAGAGTGCAGCATCAGCCAAACCGAGTTTTCCGTGTCAACGCAAACCTCAATAAAATGATTGCCGCCGCCGAGGGAACCTAACTGTTTTAAAGCTTTATTATCTTGGTGCTGCACTCCTTGATGCAGTTCCTTGAAATTTCGCCATCCTTGCCAGTTGGTGACAGTTTTTTCGACCTCTTTGTTTTCAGCAAATCCGACGGGAATTGCTGCTTCGATTTCGAGGCGAATTTGTTTGAGTTTTCCTTCTAATTTGTTGGCATTAAATGGCATTTTTACAGCCATTATCCCGCAACCAATGTCCACGCCCACAGCAGCAGGAATAATTGCTTCTTTTGTGGCAATTACTGAACCGACTAAAGCTCCTTTTCCTAAGTGTACGTCGGGCATTAGGGCGACGTGTTTGAATACAAATGGCAAAGATGCTACATTGGCGGCCATCTTGGTTTCTTTGTCACCCAAAGCGTGATTTGCCCAGGATAATACTGGTTTTGGGGTTGATATTTCTAATTTTTCGTAGGGCATTTTTGTTTAAATTTATTTGGCTCTATCGTGTATGTAGTATATTTGTAACACAAGTATCGGCTAACGTCAATAGCCCGATCGCCAGAAACGGCATTTTTCACCAAAAAACTTAGTTCAAACCTTGAATCTGGGTTAAGAAACCCGGTTGCTGAGAGTCGGAAAGTTCGATCGTTCGGACTTCAGTCATGAAATATCAGCCGTAATCGCTAAGGTGCTGGCGCGGCGCACTCTACAAGCTCAACCGACAGCGCACTACAAACTACTTAAAGGTCGTTATTTGTCGATCGCAAATACCACTTGTTTGAGCACATCCAACCGCGAACAGTTCCAGTAATCGATGTGGGAAACGATTAAACCGTCGCTGTTAACCTTCAGTTCGCTCCTACCGGCGATCGCCATTTTGGGTTTCCAAGGTAGCGGCGCAATCCAACTCAGAGTCCAGCGAGTTTCGATAGTATCTCCAGACTGAGAAATATCGTGCAAATCGAGTTTAATCTGTTGAAAAAAAGTCCCCATAAACCCGATCATTTTTCGGTAGCGCTCGACTCCAGTAAATCGATTCACTGGGTCTTCAAAATAAACATCTTTTGCGTAAATGTTGTAACTCTGATTTTCAGGAAATCTGCGGTAGTCATCTTTGAGAATTTCCAGAATATTCATTATTATTAATTATAGGCCTTAAATTACTATAATATAATCATACCAAAAAATAGGGTTTCCCATCCGGGCCTCCCAGGATTCCCCAAGTTTTTAGAACAGGGTATAAATTCCCGTCTTAAAAACCTTGTCCTCAACTGTCAACTCTCAACTCTCAACAGCACAACTATGATCGACCTCTACACTTTTACCACACCCAACGGCCGCAAAGTCTCGATCATGCTCGAAGAAATAGGTTTACCCTACAACGTGCACGTCATAGACATCAGCAAAAACGACCAATTTAGCCCAGAATTCATCGCCATCAACCCCAACAGTAAAATACCCGCAATAGTCGATCGGGATAACGGCATCACTGTCTTCGAGTCCGGCGCCATCCTGATCTATCTAGCAGAAAAAAGCGGCAAATTTCTACCCACCGACAAAGAAAAATACTTTCAAGTTATGGAGTGGCTGATGTTTCAAATGGCCAGCGTCGGGCCCATGTTCGGTCAACTCAACCACTTCAAACGCTATGCACCCGAACAAATTCCCTATGCAATTCAACGCTACGAAAAAGAAACCTTGCGGATCTACGGAGTATTAGACACTCAACTAGCAAAACACGAATACATCTGCGGCGAATATTCAATCGCCGATATGGCGACTTATCCCTGGGTAGCTATTTACGAATTTCAAGGATTAACTCTCGACAACCACCCGCACCTCAAACGTTGGGTAGAAACCTTGCAGAAGCGTCCCGCCGTTGAGCGCGGCATGGCTGTTCCATCTATACAAAAATAGGACTTTTTTGTGGCGGGCACGCGAGCCCACCCCACAAGTAATTTTATGCTTTTGGGCGGGCACGCGAACCCACCCAACCATAAAATTCACTCTTTGTGGAACGGGCTTCTAGCCCGTTCAAAAAATCTTTAAAACCTAATCAGCAAAGTGCTGAATAATCGCCTCCGCAAACTCAGAACACTTCAACTCAGGCACCGGCGGCTCCATCAACCTCGCCAAATCGTAGGTAACTTCACCATTAGAAATTGCCGCGCCCAAACCCTTCTTAATCAAATCTGCGGCTTCCTGCCATCCCATATATTCTAACATCATCACTCCCGACAAAATCAGGGAACCGGGATTGACTTTATCCAAACCAGCGTGTTTCGGTGCAGTGCCGTGAGTTGCCTCAAAAACAGCACATTCATCACCAATATTCGCGCCGGGGCCCATGCCCAATCCGCCGACAATGGCAGCAGCAGCATCGGACAAATAATCGCCGTTCAAATTCATCGTCGCCAAAATCGAATATTCGCCCGGTCGAGTTTGAATTTGTTGGAAAATACTGTCAGCAATGCGGTCATTGACCATGATTTTTTCCTTCCATTGCCCGCTGCCGTGACTTTCCCAAATTGCCGACAGAACATCGGCAACTTCTTTACAAATTACGGCTTGTTTTTCGGGAGTCAAAGCATCGTAGCCCGGATCTATTTGGCGGGCATTGTCTTCTAAGCTAATGTCGGGATTGCGTTCTTTGTTGCTGAGAATCCAAGACTCTCTTTCTGTCACACACTCAGTGCGATATTCGGTGGTTGCTAACTCGTAACCCCAATCTCGGAAGGCTCCTTCGGTGTATTTCATGATGTTGCCTTTGTGCACCAATGTTACTTGCTGCTTTTCTTTCGGCAACCGCAAAGCGTGGGTCATTGCCCGCCGCACTAAGCGTTGAGAACCGCTTTTGCTAATTGGTTTAATTCCGATTCCTGAATCGAGGCGAATTTGTTTTTTGCCGTGTTCTGGTGTGGCCGGAATTAACTCATTATTGAGATATTCAATTAGTTTGAGGCCGATTTCGCTGCCTTCCTTCCATTCAATTCCCAGGTAAATATCTTCTGTATTTTCCCGGTAAATAATTACGTCTAGCAGTTCGGGAGTTTTGTGCAATGATGGGGTTCCATCGTAATATTTGCAGGGCCGCACGCAGGCGTAGAGGTCAAAGATTTGCCGCAATGCTACGTTGAGCGATCGAATTCCGCCACCGATTGGGGTTGTCAGAGGCCCTTTGATGGCGACTCCGTACTCTTTGATGGCGTCTAGGGAATCTTGGGGCAAATATTGGTAAGTACCGTAGACATCGCAGGCTTCGTCACCTACATAAATCTTGAACCAGTTAATTTTTCGCTGGCCGCCGTAAGCCTGTTCTACTGCGGCATCCATGACTTTCTGCGATGCTGGCCACAAGTCTACGCCCGTACCGTCGCCGCGTATGAAGGGGATAATTGGGTCGTTGGGGACGATCGGCAAACCGTCTTTGAAGGTAATTTTAGAACCAGTGGTCGGGGCTACAATCTTTTCGTACATATCTTAATAGTGCGGATACCAATGTTCCCTATTTTGCCACGATTATACCAGAAGGAAGAAGGAAGAGGGAAGAAGGAAGAAGGAAGAGGGAAGAAGGAAGAAGGAAGAGGGAAGAAGCGATCGGCTGCCGGTCACTGTGCTAATCTGGCGATCGTAAATTTAAAACTAAATTTAAAATTAAATTTAAAAAAAGTAGCAAAGATAGCAGAAGTTTCTCTCCGTTATATGTGTATCTTTTGATGCTACTTTTTGGGACATCGTGCAAGCAAGTCACAATGATGATTGTTTTTTAACCGCAGATGACAGCACATGAACACAGATAAACGCAGATAATTTTGAGGATATCTTTATTTGCGATATTTTTCCTTCTGCATATTTTTCTTGATAACCCACAAAATAAATCCGATGACAACAATCACCACAACTATTTTGGAAACAGGAGCAAGATATTCATCTACACGTTCATAATTTTCCGCTAGTTTATATCCGGCCAAGGTTAGAAAACTTACCCATAGAATAGTCCCGCCTGTTGAGTATGCCAGAAAGGGAATTAAAGGCATATTGTTGATGCCTGCGGGCAGGGAAATCAGGGTGCGGACTCCCGGTACGAGGCGACACAAAAATACGGCTTTGTTGCCGTGTCTGGTAAACCATCTATTTGCTTTGTCAATATCGGCGCCGGATACTGCGATCCATTTGCCGTATTTGTCGGCTAAATCTCTCAAGCGTTCTTCGCTCAATAATTTACCCGCATAGTACCAGGGAAGCGCTCCTAAAACTGTGCCAATTACTCCAGCAGCGATCGCCGGTGACAACTGCATATCGCCCTTGGATGCGGTGAATCCTGCCAGGGGCATAATCAATTCTGAGGGGATGGGCGGGAACAGGTTTTCTAAGAACATCAACAGTCCAATGCCCAGATAGCCCATCGACTGCATTGTGTTAGTTATCCATTCAACCATTTTGATTTAATAATTGGTAATAGGTACAGTAGAAGGAAGAAGGAAGAAGGAAGAAGGAAGAAGGAAGAAGGAAGAAGGAAGAAGGAAGAAGGAAGAAGGAAGAAGGAAGAAGGCCCTTCGGCTTCGCTCAGGGTGAAAAGAAGGAAGAAGGAAGAAGGAAGAAGAAGGAAGAAGAAGGAAGAAGGAATGAATGCTCGTTCCAAGGCTTTGCCTGGGAACGCATATATAGAGGCTCTGCCTCGACTGCGAACCAGGGAGGCAGAGCCTCCGTCTATTCATTCCTAGGCTCTGCCTAGGAACGATAAACGAGAAGCTATGATTAAGTTCCCGAAGTCCAGGAGTTGGTGTACTCAATTTGCTCGGCTGTCAAGGTATCAATGTGAATTCCCATTGCTTCCAATTTGAGACGCGCAATTTCCTTGTCAACATCAACAGGAATTGAATGAATTCCTGCTTCTAACTTGCCTTTGTTTTTGACTAGATATTCAGTGGCTAAAGCTTGGTTAGCGAAGCTCATATCCATGACGGCGCTGGGGTGTCCTTCGGCTGCTGCCAAGTTGATCAAACGGCCTTCGCCCAAGACAATAACCGACTTGCCATTATTGAGACGGTATTCTTGAGTGAAAGAGCGAACTGTTTTTACGCCGGTGCTTTTTGCGCCGAGGGATTTGAGGTCGATTTCAATGTCAAAGTGACCGGAATTGCAAACCATTGCGCCGTCTTTCATGGTGTCGAAATGTTCGGCACGAATGACGTGTTTGTTGC
Source organism: Microcoleus sp. A2-C3 (assembly GCF_036706065.1). Classification (NCBI taxonomy): domain Bacteria; kingdom Bacillati; phylum Cyanobacteriota; class Cyanophyceae; order Oscillatoriales; family Microcoleaceae; genus Microcoleus; species Microcoleus sp. A2-C3. The sequence goes on from NZ_JAUBVX010000044.1 coordinate 35,668, forward strand.
CGGTAACGGTGATGAAGATATCGCCGACTTTTGCTGCTTCGTCCATTGGCATGACGCGGAAACCGTCCATCACTGCTTCGATCGCCCGAATCGGATCGATTTCGGTGACAATTACGTTAGCGCCCATTCCGCGGGCGCGCAGTGCCGTGCCTTTGCCGCACCAACCGTAACCTGCAACCACAATATTTTTGCCGGCTAACAAAATGTTGGTAGCGCGGATAATTCCGTCTAGGGTAGATTGACCGGTGCCGTAGCGGTTGTCGAAGAAGTGCTTGGTGTCTGCGTCGTTGACGTTCATGGCGGGGAAAGTCAGCACGCCGTCTTTCAACATCGCCCGCAAGCGCACGATGCCGGTGGTGGTTTCTTCGGTGGTTCCGATCAAGTCGGCAATTTGGTTCGGGCGGTGCTGAATCAGGGCTGCTACTACGTCGCTGCCGTCGTCGATGATAATGTTGGGGCGGTGGTCGAGGGCTGTGTTAACGTGCCGTTCGTAGGTAGCTGCGTCTTCTCCTCTGAGGGCGAAGACGGAAATGCCGTAGTCTTCAACTAAGCAAGCTGCTACGTCATCTTGGGTGCTCAAGGGGTTGCTAGCGATGAGTACAGCGTCTGCACCGCCCATTTTCAGGGCGATCGCCAAATGGGCTGTTTCTGTGGTTACGTGGCAGCAAGCTGAAATACGGATGCCTGCGAAGGGCTTTTCTTTAGCGAAGCGTTCTTGAATTTGGCGCAATACTGGCATTTCGCGGCCGGCCCACTCGATGCGTTGCTTTCCCAACGGGGCGAGGGACAAGTCTTTTACTTCGTGTTTAATCTTGACGGATGTAGCTACCATGTATGTTATTTCCCAGAAATTATCAAGCCTTGTTAGTTTTAGCAGATTTACCTATCTGCGGGCAAGTGCTGCGATTTTAGTCGATCGCGAAAAGGCGGTGCTAATCTTAAATTTTGATTGTGTGCGATCGACCAATTTGCGAGATCAGCACCGGGGAGTAACCCACACAGCCAGAGTCAGTCGATTTGAGATTTTAGATTTTAGATTAACTCCACAGATGAATCTGGAATCTTCAACTTTGGTCTCAAACCTTACTTGCGGGCGGACTGAATCTTTTTTATTAAGTAAATCCACCTAACTAAACGTCAAATACGGATCGCGATCAAGCTTGCTGTGTATGTCTTCTTCCTTCTTCCTTCTTCCTTCTTCCTTCTTCCTTCTTCCTTCTTCCTTCTTCCTTCTTCCTTCTATTTAGGGCGGCGTTCTTGAATTATATGAATAATCGAAGGCACAAAAGAAAGTACAATTATTACGCCAACAATCGGCAGTAAATATTTATCAACTTGATCGGGAGGAATCATCTTTCCCAGATAATAACCCAGCAGCGTTAGCCCCACCGTCCACAGAAAGCCGCCGATCAGGTTGTAAAACATAAAAGTTTTGTATTTCATTGCCGCCACTCCCGCCACTATCGGCGCAAAAGTGCGGACAATTGGCATAAATCTCGCCAATACAACTGCTTTTTGACCGTGTTTTTCGTAGAAGTTTTCGGTTTTTTCTAAATATTCTTTCTTAAACAGCCACGAATCTTCCTTGTTAAATAAGCGACGGCCCCAACGGTGTCCGGTTGCATAGCCAACATTATCGCCAGCCACCGCGCAGACAAAACACCCAAAAATTAGCGTCCCAATATTCAGAGAGTTGGGCCCAGATGCTACAATTCCAGCAGCAAACAGCAAGCTGTCTCCCGGCAGAAAAAAACCGAACAGCAATCCCGATTCCGCGAACACAATAGCCCAAATTCCCAAATAACCGAAGGTTTTAATCAGTTGCTGCAAATCAAAATTCATTTTTTTACTTTTCCGGGAAATTAACTAATATCATGTCCGCTCGATTATCCTAACAAAAACCGATCGCGCGCGCCCCATGCAAGTCCTCCGCGTGAGAGCGGACTCCAAGACGGGCGAACCTGACGCGCGATCGGTCAATCGATCGGACATTATATAAACGGTAGATAATGGATTCTTTCGATATAGTTATCCGCTATTGCAGCCCCTCGAAGCACCGGTGCGCCGGACAAAAACTAGGGTGGGGATTCAAGCGGAGTGCGATCGGGCGGAGATTAAAATTCCTCAACCCGTACCGGTGAATTTATACGACTTCCACTCATCGAACAAGTCTGCATCTAATTCAGCTAGCGACGCATAGTTAAGCTGCGAGAGGGGGAGATGGGGAGAGTGGGAGATAGAAAGAGTGGGAGATAGAAAGAGTGGGAGAGTGGGAGAGTGGGAGAGTGGGAGAGTGGGAGAGTGGGAGATGAGGAGAGTGGGAGATGCGAAAAATCCTCTTTCTTCCCTCTTCCTTCTTCCCTCTTCCTTCTTCCTTCTTCCTTCTTCCTTCTTAAATCAAGCAAAAGGCGAGCCGATTTCCCATCAGCGCGCCTGCAAATCCTATTCTTTTTTGTCAAACGTAATTTAGCCGATCGTTCTGATTGAAAAAATTAGGAAGCCGTCTTGCTAGCGCGGCGGCGGCGTGCTGCAACCAATCCGCCCAAACCGAGAGCCAAACCAGTCATTGTAATCGGTTCGGGAACTGCTTCTGCGCTCACGGTGAAGTCTTGGAAGTCTGCGTCGTTACGGTTACCGCGATCGTCAAAAGAGATTAGCGTGCCTTCGTTAGACAGAGAAGCTGTTCCGTCTGTGTAACTTCCGGCCGCTTGGAAGACGTTCGTTGTTTCTTTGCCTAGTGCGCTCCACAGTGACGAAGCCCCACCAAACACGGCTTGCTGGCTGCCGCCGAAGCCAGTGTTGAGGGCCGAGGTCGAGTAGACAGTGCCGTTGCCGCCGCTGTTGAGTCCCAAAGTATAAACTTGATTTGCCAGGAATGTGAAGACTGCCGAGCCTGAGCCCAAGACTGTATTGCCCAGAGATCCTTTCCATTCGTTTTCCCACTGGTTGTCTGAGGATTTAGTTTCCGAAAACAGTGTGCTAACTAGAGATGTCGCCGAGTCCTTCACGCTGTAAATTCCCAAAGAGGAAGTGTAGGCACCGTGAGACTCTTTGAAGTTAAACCTGACATCTGTATTTTGGGTGAAGGTGATACCGTTGGTACCAAAGGAGAAGGCTTGGGCTGGAGCGGAGACACCTAATAAAGCGGTGGCGGCTGCGGTAGCGGTTAGGGCGGATAAGAGTTTGGCGTTCATAATTTTTTTCTTTTGTGCGAAGGTCTTTTAATAATTTAATTATCTGATACTTTATTTGTGTTTTTTCATTTGATGTGGATTTTGACAGACTCTTTATTAAGCCTTTACAAATCCTTTATAAATGCTGTCGATCGCATCGGCAAGCGGGCGATTGCTCCCTAAAAACAAACAGAAAATAATTATCAAGATTGTGGCTATAAAGCTTGATTTTGCGGTCATTGGAGCAGGAACCTGCCCAACTGATTTGGGTCTGGTTGATCCTAATTTTTGATTTTATTCCAAGTCTAAATTTTTCACAACCAACACTTACGTATAAACACTGTCAGTTCCGCGAAATCTGACAGTTATAAAAATTTTATATTAACCAAAAACTGGGAAGATTTGTTTTTGGGGACTTGCCTGTGGGAGTTAAATTAGTCGATAGCTCCGTTAAATTACGTACAAACTGCGATCTTTGGGTTTAGGTCTTGCCGTTGAACTACAGAGAACCCGGGCCGTGACAGATCCCAAAGATGCGATCGATAGTGGCTTTCTGCTTTCAAAATTGCCAAACAGCAGATTGTCATCAGAAATCACCATATTACAGAAACTCTTGGCAAGCCCTAATCGCGATCGATCGTCTATCGCATCAAAAAAGACCGCTGTAGCGTTCCTCAGCCCAAGGTTCGCCCCTCCGGTGGTAGCCGTTGCGTTCCCAAAAACCGAGTTGTTCGGTTTCTGTAAACTCCAGGCCGTTAATCCATTTGGCGCTTTTCCAGGCGTACAGGTGCGGAACTACCAGTCGCATCGGGCCGCCGTGGTCGGGGGATAGCGGTTCGCCGAAGACGGTGTGGGCGAAAAAGTTTTCTGATCGGAGGAAGTCGGCGATCGCAATATTAGTAGTGTAGTCGCCGTAGCAGTGTTCAACGATGTGCAGGGCTTTGGGATCGACTTCTACATAGTTCATAAAATCCGTGACTTTGACTCCCGTCCACTGCACGTCGAGTTTTGACCAGTGGGTGACGCAGTGAAAATCCGCAGTAAAGTTAGTTTGGGGCATGGCCTGGAAGTCTGACCAAGTGAAGGTTTTTGGTTTTGCCAATCCCCAGACTTTAAATTCCCAAGTCTCAATGCTGACGGAGGGTGTATCGCCATAAGTCAGAACGGGAAAGCCGTTGGCGAGGTATTGACCGGGGGGGACGCGATCGCTATTGTCTGATTCTGGCTTGCGAAAAAATTTGCCCTGCATTTATTCAAGCTCTACAGTAAATGACTGCAATCCTCAGTATAACTTAGGGAGAACTACAAACAACAATTTTACCCGTGGGTAATTTACCGCTTTTTACCGAACTTGCAATGCTTGACTGTTGCGCGTTTTCGTCGCCAAAATAATGCTGAGGAACATTTGCGAATTATTGAAAAATTGCTGCCGCGAGTGGAATTTGCGATCGCTTTTGGGGTAAGGAAAGCAGCATTTAGTAAATCGTGCAGGATAACAGAAGTGCGATCGCACTCGATAGACTGAGTTTTGCGAAAAATTCCGTCTGAGAGCTATGATATAAAAGTCAGAGAGAATCTGGTATTGATTATGCTACGCACATTTGAGGCTCTACTGAAAGGAAAGTTTTTAGAGTGGACGAACGATGCTCCGCAACAGAGCGATCGCCCGCTGAAAGTTTACGTGACTTTGTTAGAGGAAAAGTCTAGTATAAGTGCAGAATGTCGCCGTCAAAAAATAGTTGAAATCTTGGAAAAGCTGGCGGCGAGTCAGGCTTTTGAAGAAGTCACAAATCCGGTTGCATGGCAGCGAGAGATGCGTCAAGATCGTCCGCTTCCTGGTAGGGATGAATGATGCTACTTGATAGTAACATTATTATCTACGCTTCTCAACCGGAACACGCCCAGATTCGGCAGTTTATTAGCGAGATCGAAATAACAGTATCCGCAGTTAGTTATGTTGAAGTGCTTGGCTACCACAGACTAACTGAAGAGTCTCGCCTACACTTTGAGGAATTTTTTGGGGTGGTTGAGGTTTTACCTATTTCCCAAGCTGTACTCGATCGCGCTGTCACACTGCGACAAATGAGGAGGATGACACTTGGCGATGCTATTATTGCAGCAACCGCTTTGCTGTACGGTTTGACTTTAGTGACGCGAAATATAGAGGATTTTCAATGGATTGCTGAACTGACGCTGATTAACCCGTTTGAGGCTGAATTAGGCAGTTAAGGTCGATCGCACTTTGGGAAGAAAAAACCATCGCACTTCCAGCCAAAATCAGTATATATTAGAGTTAGAGCTAAAAAATACCAGTAAAAAGTCTATGCCGACTTATAATGAGGTACTAACTCAAGTTCAACGCCTCGCCCTGTCTGACCAACTCCGATTATTAGAGGAATTGAGAAAGATCATTCATCAGGAGGTTGAAGTTGAAGGCGATGATGAGGTGGTTTCAGTCCAAGAAATAGCGGAAAGTCAAGCAGCATTGGCAGATTATTTCGCGGGGCGCGATCGGGGAATATCTTCAAAAGAACTTAAGTTGTGACTCAGATTGGTTCTCGTGGTGATGTCTATAAATAAGGGCGATCGCACTTTGGGAAAAAAAGGGCGATCGCATATTTATTGACTGCTTTTTACGTGATGTTCCACATAAGAGCGCAGCACGGCATTCATTAGAGATTGATAACCTTTTCCTTGACTTTTAAACCAATCTAATACATCGCTATCAACTCTTAAAGAAATAGCTTGTTTTGTGAGGGGTTTTACCAGTTTAGCTTGTTCCCAAAAACTCGCATCTAACTCAGGAATATCAGAGGTATCGATCGCAGATTCTGGAATATTTTCTAATTCTTCAAGTCGTTTGGGCGAGATAGTCATAGTAGGTATTTTTTTCTTGATGAGTGGCTTTTCTTGCAGAGATGATGCGGATACACTCCATTTCTTTCAGTATGCGCTACAGTGACGATAACGACACCTTGTATGGCACCAATACTGATTTCTCGGATTTCTCCGTAGTCGAAACGCTCATCAATGGTATTAAAAACGATTCCGTCAAAGATTTCTTGAGCTTCTTCAAAGCTAATGCCATGTTTTTTGAGATTTTGGGCGTTTTTATTTTCATCCCATTCAAACTGCATAGTGTATATACAAAACGTATCTACTTATAATATAGCATAACCAGATCGCGCTTTGGGAAGAAAAGGGCGATCGCCTGAGCAAGATTCACTCAAGCCCGGTATAATTTATTAAAACTCCCAGATACTAGGAGATTAAGATGCAAGTCAAAGACATGACAGTTGAGCAACTGCGGGACTTAATTCGGCATACCGTTGAACAGTGTTTAGAAGAATATTTTGGCGATCCTGATTCTGGTTTAGAAGTTAAGGAAGAAGTCAAGCTGAAATTGTTGGATTCAATCAAGGTAAAACAAGCCGGAGAAAGTAGCATCGAACCTGGGGAAGTTTATCAAAAACTTGGCATGAAATCGTAATGAGCTATTCGGTTGATTTGACAGCAGAAGCTCAGGTTAACCAAGAAAGATTGACTCCGGCGGTGCGGGAACGTATAGGTAATAAAATCAATTGGTTGGCTGAAAATTTTGAACAAATTACTCCTATGCCTTTGTCCGCTAATCTGGCAGGTTTCTTTAAGTTAAGAGTGGGTGATTATCGCGTAATTTATACTTTCAATGAGGAGTTAAGGGTTATTAGTGTTCACCAGATTGGACACCGGAGAGAAATTTATGATTAAGTTAAGGGCGATCGCGCTTTAGGAAAAAAAGGGCGTACTTTGGGAAGAAAAGGGCGATCGCAAAAGCGAAATTTCAGACTATCTGGTATAATCAGGCAGGTAGCTCTAATAATTTTCAATAGCTATGAACTATGAAAACTCAAGAACTTCGCCAGAACCTTAAGCAATCGATAGATAGCTTATCTCCTGAACGGCTGCTCGTTGTGGCTGATTTTTTAGCTTACTTAGCAGAACGTGAAAGCAATGAAGCTACGGTGGAATTATTGAAAATTCCAGGTTTTCTGGAAGCTTTTAATAAAGCCAGAAGAGATGTAGCAGCAGGTAAGGTGACGACCGTTGAGCAACTCAAACGAAAATATTGATGAAAATCTGAATTTTTATTCAGTGGTTCTTAGCTTTGATGCTCAGGAGTTTTTTGAAGAAGCATCGGCATCTTTACAACGCAAGCTAGATAGATGTTTTGAGATGTTGAAAACTGACCCTCGCAGTCATCCAAATATTAAGCAACTCAAAGGCGAATTAGCTGGATACTATCGCTATCGCGTTGGAGATTATCGGGTTGTTTATGACATTGATGATGAGCACAAGCGTGTGGTTGTGACTATTATCGCTCATCGTCGTGAAGTGTATTAGGGGGCACTTTGGGAAGATCAGGGATCTCGCACTTTACCAAATCGACTCAAGACTCAGCACAAATCCGGGAAGAACATCTTCACCTGATAAAGTAGCAGGCGACGACAGCACTTCAACTTCTGCGCCCTGACGATAAATTTCAACTTGTCGAGACTTGCGGTTAATTAACCAACCCAAACGCGCACCATTGTCTCGGTACTCTTTCATCTTATCCTGAGTTTCTTTCAAGCTATCGCTCGGAGACATTAACTCGACTACAAAATCAGGACAAATGGGGGGAAATTTCTTTTTTTGTTCGGAAGTAAGAGCATTCCAGCGTTCTAATGTTACCCATGCAGCGTCAGGCGCTCTATTTGCACCATTAGGAAGTTTAAAACCACCCGATGAATCAAACACTTTACCCAGTTTATTTTGCTCGTTCCAAATCCAAACCTGTGCAGTTAATCCTGCATTGCTGTTGCTAGTCTCTCCTCCTGCTGGTGACATGATAATTAATTCTCCTTTCGCTGTTCGTTCCAGTCTAATATTCTCATTTTCCTGACAAAGTTGAAAAAACTGTTCGTCTGTCAGCTTAACGATAGGGTTGAGGTTGAGGGTGAGGGTACTCATAGCGGTATTTTATAGCGGGCTAAACGACCTTTATTAAGGATGGTAGCATATCAAGTAAGTCTTGAGGGCGATGTTCTATCTAATCAAAATAGAGCGAGCGGTTTGGGGCGATCGCGCTTTGGGAAGAAAAGGACGTACTTTGGGAAGATAAGGGCGATCGCACTTCCCTAGATCCTAAATTGCTATAATAACAATTAGCCAAAAAATCTCAACATAAAGCCTATGTCTACTTATAGCGAGGTACTGAGTCAGGCTCAAAGTCTCACTCCTGACGAGCAACAGCAGCTTTTAGAAGTATTGTCAGCATTGATGCGCGATCGGGTAAGAACCCAAACTCAGGGTAAACGATCGGAAATTGATGCAGCACTGATTGAAATGGCACAAGATCCAGAGTATCAAGCTCAAGTGCTACAGATGGAGGCTGAGTTTGCGGTAGCGAGTTGGGAAGCGTTGCAATTGAGAGAATCTCCTGTATGAACCGGGGAGAAGTCTATGATGCTCGACTTGAACCTGTTGAGGGTTCTGAACAAGGAGGAAGTCGTCCTGTTATCATCGTTAGTCGAGCTACAATCAATACATATAGCCCTGTAGTTTTGGCTATTCCCTGCACTACTTATCAAACTGGTAAACGAGTTTATCCCACTCAGGTATTAATTAAAGCTCCCGACGGCGGATTAACCAACGATTCTATCGCTATGGCAGATCAAGTACGGGTATTATCTAAACCTCGTTTATTGGGTTTACGAGGAATGCTTAGTGATGAAGCAATACTTCTGCTGAATCAAGCTCTATTAATTGCGTTGGATTTGCCTGGTCAAGTTTAATTGCACTTTGGGAAGAGAGGGCCGATCGCACTTTGGGAAGAAAAGGGCGTACTTTGGGAAGAAAAGGGCGATCGCGCTTCCCTAGCTCCTCAATTGCTATAATAACAATCAGCCAAAAAATCTTAATGCAGAGTCTATGTCTACTTACAGCACGGTACTAACTCAGGTTCTAAAACTTGCACCAGATGAGCAACTGCGACTCATCTCTGAATTGTTTGCACATATTCGTCAACGGGTGATTCTATCACCCAAGCGCAGTATTTTAGAATTGGAAGGTTTGGGTAAAGAAATTTGGAATGGGATTGATGCTCAAGAATATGTGAATCAGGAACGAGATTCATGGAATGGATAGCTCAGCTACAAGGACAAGTTGTTGGATTGGATACTGCGCCGCTGATTTACTTCATTGAGCAAAATCCTACCTATTTGGAAATGATGAGGTTTTTCTTTAGAGCCTTCGATCGCGGTGAGTTTAGAATAGTGACATCAACAGTAACACTCGTAGAAGTTCTAGTCTATCCGCTGCGACAGAGAAACACAATCCTGGCTCAAGAATATCGTGAAGTCCTGCTTAATCAAGAAAGTTTGACTGTTGTTGAAGTGACTCCAGATATTGCTGAAATAGCGGCACAACTTCGAGCTACTTACAATTTGCGATCGCCAGACGCTATTCAAATGGCTACAGCGATCCATGAGGGTGCTTCGTTTTTCTTGACAAATGACGCGCGATTGCCATTTTTGCCGGGTTACAAGTGTTAGTGTTGGAGAATTTGAGAAGTTGAGGGATGATTGTTGGAGTAGAAAAGGGCGCGCTTTGGGAAAATAAGGGCGATCGCGCTTCCCGACTGCTTAACTTCGATCGTGATTATAAACCAGCCAAACAGCGTGGATCATGCCGGGAATCCAGGTAAAAACGAGTGTGAGCACCAGATTTATCCAAAAATGAATGCCAAGCCCAACCGTCAAAAATACGCCTAGCGGGGGAAACAAAATCGCAGCGACTACGTGCAGCACTGGAACGGGGCCTGGCGTATTATCAGTCAGACTCCTGTCATTAACTACAATGTAATCGCTTAGCTTTTTTTGGAATAATAACGGATGGTAATTTTTCAAATAACTAAGATTTTTACGATCTACATTTGGAAATTTGGCTAATACAATTTCTTCATTTATTTCCCAATTCTCATCTAAGAAATTATTTTTTTGATATTCTGGTACAGTCTGTTTTAAATAATCTTCTAGTGTAAAATACATCGTTCTAATCTCTTCTAGTAGCAGTTTATATTCCAACCATTTTTTAGCTTTTTCTGGCTTCACCAGCTTATACCTAGTAATAATATAATTGAGTTTTTGAAGACAAATCAAAGATTCTAACACTCTTCTTTCAGCACAGTTAATATAGCCTAAATGGAGTATTTGGAAAATAGAAGCTGTATATATTACTAAATCTCCACTGTACATTTCACAAGCGATATTACAGTAGCTTTCAACTGATATTTGTGGGAGTAATCTTATTACTTCCAAATATTCTTCACAATTTTTTAGCCCTTCCCAGTGATTATTATTACCGAAATTATCTAATGCTTGATATCGCAAATCATTAGCTTGGCTTGCCATTTCCCTATGACGCTCTTGTGCTGCTGGATAGTCAGTACCAAATTCATTATACATAGTGCTTTATTCCTTGTTAAACTCTCATTAACTAATATAAAAATCAATAAACTATGTATTGAAGTCGCTTTTTGACGATTTTTTATGTAGATTGAATGAAGCGATCGCCCCCTGCACCCTCTCCCATCCTTTGCGCTAGCGCATGGTAGATTCTCAAGAGCGATCGCCTAACCTTTAACTTTTCCTGTAAATGTTGGCGATCGCAACTTTTATCAATCAATCCTTCATGTTCTAAAGCGTAGTTGCGTAGAAATTCGCTTTACGCCAAGCTTCATCAGGATTTTTCATTGAGTCTTTTGGTTTGCAAGAGAAGCTTAATTGCTTTCTTTGCTTCTGCATCACCGTCTTTAGCAAGTTCCTCTAGCTGTGTAAAAGTATTACCTTTAACATCGCCTGGATATTCATATTGAATTTTGGACAGTCCAAAATCTTTCTTGATTTGGCGCAACTGATCATAAGTGTAGTCGCCACCAAACTTTTCTATGAGTGCTTCTGCTTGTTTTCCCATTTTTCGCTTAATATTAGTGAATGTACAAATCCTTTATCCTTAGACACTGGCTTTTATTCGGCAATCGTAATAACGATCGCCCCTTGCACCCTCTTCCCATTCTTACTATTCGGCTGGTGCATTACACTTAGTCAATGCACAATACGCATAATTAAATATTACCCATGTGGGTAGTTCTCCCGAATAAAGGTTTTAGCTTCTTTCAAAAGTTCTCTGTATTCCATTTCGTCTTTTGTATCACTAAAGTGATTTTCTAGGTGACGATGGAAATGGGTTCGGATATTCCGATCCCTATCATTGTCATCGCTAATCCCACAAGCCTTCATTGCGTCATCAAAACGCTTATTCGCTGCTGTATTACTACCCATTTTAATCCTTATTGAGTTTTCAAAAGTGCGGGAATTAATCAATAATTTTAAGTTTCTAACTTTTGAGTCAGTCAGTCAAGTCGGAAAGATCGGGACTTTACTGAGCCGACAAGATCGGAAAATGTCGGAAAGATCGGGTAAAATACTAGAAACTAAAGCTAATCCGTAACTTATGGACGTTGAAGCAATCCTGAAACTCGCTGACGAGCTAGTTTTCTCTAAAACAGGGAAACACTTAGAATATTTGCAAGAAGCTATACTCCGGGGCGCGATAGAAGATCAGAAATATTCCGAAATTGGAGAAAAATCCCATTTGAGCGAGGGTCATATCAGGGATGTCGCTTGCGAATTATGGAAAATACTTTCGGATGTTTTGGACGAGAATGTTAGTAAAGCAAATATTCGTTATATCTTGAAAAAAGGTAACTCTTATCATGTCTCATCAGCTATTGGCAAAAGTTTTGTAGGGATTAATAACGTCAACATTTGTCAAGAAAAAGCGAGAAGTCCAACACCTCCCAAAAACCCTCCACAAACCCCAACTCAACCCCAGATCGACTTAGGCGACGCACCCGAAATATTCACCTTCTTCGATCGCACTCCCGAACTCTCCACCCTCGAAAACTGGATAACACAGCAACGCACTCGCCTCATCGCACTCCTCGGAATCAGCGGCATCGGCAAAACAACCCTCTCCCTCGGCCTCATCAACCAAATCAAAACCGGCTTCGATTACATCATCTATCGCAGCCTCCGCTTTTCCCCAACCCTAGAAGCAACCCTCACCAACCTGCTGCAAATCTTTCCCCAACCAACAGAAACTCCCCAAAACACAGACACCAAAATTTCCCAACTCCTCAACCACCTACGCAACAATCGCTGTCTGATTGTCCTCGATGACGTGCAAATGCTTTTTTGTAGCGGACAACCCCCAGGAGAATACAAATCTGACTGTGAAAATTATCAGTTATTTTTTAAACTTATTGCCGAAGTTTGTCATCAGAGTTGTTTGCTGTTGAATAGTTCCGAAAAACCTAGAGAATTTGTCCGCTTAGAAAAAGCATATCATCCCGTTCGCTCCTTTGAATTGGGAAGTTTAGGAATAGCAGCTAAAGATATTTTGCAGTCAGAAAAGTTATCCGATGAGGAAACATGGGAAACATTGATTGATATTTATCAAGGCAATCCCCTGTGGTTGGAGTTGACTGCAACCCTGATTCGAGAATTATTTGGCGGTAGCGTTGCCCAGTTTTTGCAGTGCGAAATGCCGATTTTAGATGAAGGGTTACAATCTCAGTTATCTCAACAATTTCAGCGCTTGACTCCGCCGGAATTGGCAGTGGTGACTCACTTTGCCAGTCAAGCTGAACCTGTTGCTGTGTCGTATTTATTCAATAAAATAGCGTTGTCGCCGGCTGAGTTAGTCAATGCAGTGCGATCGCTCAGAAATCGGTTTTTGTTGGATGCAGTGGAAGAGGAAAAGATAACTTTGTTTAGTTTGAATCCCGTGTTGAGACACTACGTGCAAAGTCGGTATGTTTCTAATTGATGTCAAATTAGGTTGATAAACGCGAGCTTCGTAAGCTGTTCTACATTTAAATTGTGTGTCAAAAATCAATAAAATGCTTGTGGGATGGGCATCTTGCCCGTCCCGAATATGCAATTTAAATGCTCAACAGCTTAGGGAAACGGCAGTGTCCATTGGTGTAAACTTAAGTTTGAAATCTTTTGTATTTCTAGTTTATAGCCCAATACGGTTTACTTACCGTTGATGATATTCGGCAGCTAGTAAGTTGGCTGGCAATTGTTGACTATCCAATAAACTTGTAATCAAACGATATCTAATTTCTGCTATTTGGTTGTTTAAGTTTTCAATTGTGTACTCGATTACTCTGATTTGTATGGGTTCAAATCATTTTTTTTTGATTGGCATGGCTGGCGCAGGTTCCATTGATTTTGTCAATATAAAACACTTCAAAAACTTTTTGAGAAAGTGCTGCTACTGTACCTCATAAACCTGGAATACGCTGTATTTTGCAGGATTTGCTGGCTAATTTCTCTTTACCAATCGTAATTGTGCAGCTTATGCCGCCAGTTTTTACGAAGCGTTTGACCGATCGCCTGACCGAAAAGTGCAAGATTAGAGTGGAGGAAGCTGTGACGGGAGGTATTCTGGAACCGGGAGTTGTTTGGATTGCGCCGGGAGATTACCATCTGGTACTGGAAAAACAGGGTTTTGGAGTGCGAATTTGCACGCATCAAGAGGCGCGGGAAAATTCTTGTCGCCCTGCCGTTGATGTGCTGTTTCGATCGACTGCTAAGATTTATGGTGCTGGGGTTTTGGGTGTGGTGTTGACTGGAATGGGGCAAGACGGGCTGCGCGGTTGTCAAAATATTCGGGAGGCTGGGGGTAAGATTATTGTTCAAGATGAGGCTAGCAGCGTTGTCTGGGGGATGCCGGGAAGTGTGGTTAATTCTGGTTTTGCCGATCGAGTGGTATCCTTACAAGACATAGCAGCCGAAATTATCGATCGAGTTATTAGTCATTAGTCATTAGTTATTAGTTATTAGTTATTAGTTATTAGTCTACCAATAACTGATAACAAACAACCAGCAATGAATGCCCAATGCCCAATGCCCAATGCCCAATGCCCAATGCCCAATGCCCAATGCCCCATTCCCAATTCCCTATTAACAATGTCTCGACCAACATTATATATTGCCATCACCAATCACGGATTCGGTCACGCTGTCCGAGTTTCCTCCGTAGCTGCAAAAATTCAAGAATTAAATCCAGATATTTTACTAATCATCACAACAACTGCACCTCGCTGGCTGCTAGAATCTTACATTACTGGCGACTTTATCCTCCGTCCCCGCGCTTTAGATGTGGGTGTCGTGCAAGCTGATAGTTTGCATATGGACAAAGAGGCGACGCTGGAAAAGTTGCGCGAAATTCGGAAAAACCAAAATTCGATAATTGCGGGCGAAGTTAATTTTATCAAGCAAAATCGGGTGGGTTTGGTGTTGGCAGATATTCCTCCTTTGGCAACGCTAATGGCGGCCTCGGCTGGGGTTCCTTGCTGGATGATGAGCAATTTTGGCTGGGATTTCATCTATCGAGATTGGGGCGGGGAGTTTGTAGAAATGGCAGATTGGATTGGTGAATGTTTCGGAAAGTGCGATCGGCTTTTTCGCCTGCCTTTGCACGAACCGATGCCAGCTTTCCCGAATATTCAAGATGTCGGCTTGACGGGCGGCAATCCTCGCTACAGTAACGATGAAATTCGGAAAGTATTCGGAATTAAATCACCGCTGGAAAAAACTGTGTTGCTGACTTTTGGCGGCTTGGGTTTAGAAGCAATTCCTTATCAAAATTTACAGTTATTTAGCGATTGGCAATTTATTACTTTTGATGGGGGAGCTCCCGATTTGCCGAATTTGATTAGAGTCAAAAGTCAGGAGTTTGCACAATCTTTCCCAATTTTACCGCGCCCGGTTGATATGATGCCTGTCTGCGGGCGCTTGGTTTCTAAACCGGGATACAGCACTTTTTCGGAAGCTTTGCGCTTGGAAATACCTGTTGTTTCTATTATGAGAGAAGGTTTTGCGGAAGCTGCGGTGTTGTTGGAGTGGCTTGAAAATTATGCGGAACATCAAGTTGTGACGGCGGCGGAGTTTTTTGAGGGGGATTGGGGGTTTTTGCGACAGCCGCTGCATCCGCCGCGTTTGTCGGATAAGTTGGATAAAAATGGTACTGAGGCGATCGCCCAAGCTGTTGTAGAATATTTTCAAGATGGCGATTAGGATGATGGTGATTTCTGATCTAAAATCCCAATGGATAAATCTTTGATTGATTCCACCGCAGATGCAAGGCAGATATACGCAGATATACGCAGATATTTTCCTGATCGGAAAGCGATTGAATGCAATGCAAGTCTAATTTAGTCTAAAATCTAAAATCTAAAATCGAATGCTTCATCATCAACAAATACTCAGAATTCAAACTACAGGGAAGTCTCTGTGCAACATCACTCCTAAGATAGAAGATGCGGTGGCGAATTCGGGTATTGAAACGGGACTTTGTAGCTTGTTTTTGCGCCACACTTCTGCTAGCTTGGTGATTCAAGAAAATGCTGACCCGGATGTACTTCAGGATTTGGCTAACTTTTTGGCTAAACTTGTACCGGAAGGCCCGAATTACATTCACGATGCGGAAGGCCCCGACGATATGCCGGCGCACATTCGCACTGCGCTAACTCATACTTCCGAACAAATCCCGATCGCGCGCGGTAGATTATTGTTAGGAACTTGGCAGGGAATTTATCTCTGGGAACACCGCCAGCGCGGTAACATTCGCGAATTAGTCGTTCACGTCAGCGGCGTTTGATCGGAATTTGTACCTCGCTGATTTTAGTGGCTTCCGCCGTCATCGGGGAATTGTAAAAAAAGCGGCGCGGCGGCCCGACTATTTCGTATTCGGGATGTTCTTGAAGCCAATCTTTGAGTTTCTGGAGGTTATTTTCGTAACTTTCCCAAGTGTACGCCCCGCGCGCGCCAATACTGACAACTGTCATCGGTGAAGTATCCGTGACTTCCACAGCAGAGTTAACGCTACTGGGGGCGATGTTTGGTGCGGGATACAGGAAGGAAACTTCTGCAACCGGAACTTTATCGATTTGCTCGGAATTTTCTGTGTAGCGCGCTTCTACTGGCGTTGTCATCGCAATTTGATTGTTGCTGATGTGTTCAAATAAGGGATTGAAGGCGATTCCTGTAGCTTGTCGCAAATCGCCTGCGTGGGTGTAGGTGACAGCGCGGTACTGAGGATATTGCTTAACTTCTATGACGCCAATCTGTGCCGGCTCAGGGAATCCACTAGGTAATGTCATTTAGATTTTAGATTTTAGATACTTAGGCTTTGCTCAGTACAAGTTTGAGATTTTAGATTTGACACTAAATAATGAGGCAATACTTACTCTGCAAGGGTTTGCTAGTTACTTGCCGTTGCGTTTGTTTGGGCAACTGCTATAAATAGGCTGAGATTGTTTGCAGCCGATCGCTCTAGTGGCACAACCATTTTAGCAGTTATTCAGGGCGCTGCTAACTGGCGATCGCCTAGAATTAGTTGAGAGATTTCTGACTTAACCTCGTAATAATACGGACGGCGCTAAGTAAGCAGAGAAACATCAATCTAGTTGTCCTTAAAAAATTAGCGTTTTTTAGGGGTGTCTGCTATTTATGTCGGAAAATATTCGGCTGTGCCGATCGAGCTGTGCATTTTCAGTTATAGCCACGGCGATCGCGCTCAGCAACGCCGTTCAATTATATCGCTTTCAGGGAATGACACATGAAAAAGATTCTAGTGATTGAAGACGATCGAGTAATTCGGGAGAATATTCTCAAACTCCTCAAAGCCGAAGGTTTCGACGTGACGGGTGCAGAAAATGGGGCGCTGGGTTTAAACGCCGCGGTGTCAAGTCTTCCCGACGTGATTCTTTGCGATGTGATGATGCCGGAACTTGACGGGTACGGGGTGCTGGTGGCCTTGCGATCGCATCCTGTTACTGCTACAGTACCTTTTGTTTTTCTGACCGGTAAAGCCGATCGCTCTGAAGTGCGGCAAGGTATGGAATTGGGAGCAGATGATTACCTAACTAAACCTTTTACTAAAGCTGAGCTTGTGGGCGCGATATCCAGCCGCTTGAAAAAACAAGCAGCTTTTGTCGAACAGCAGTATAATTTGCGATCGCAAAGCAACGAATTGCTGCAAGAAGCCGCCGATAAATTAGAGCAGATCAAAACAAGTTTGTGCGATGCTCTGGAACGAGAAGAATTCCAAGTTTACTATCAGCCGCAGGTCAATGTCCAGACTGGAAAAATTATGAGCGCTGAAGCTTTAGTGCGCTGGCTGCATCCCGAAAAAGGGCTGATTTCGCCCGCAGAATTTATTCCAGATGCCGAAGAAACTGGCTTCATTATACAATTGGGCGAGTGGGTTTTGCAGACAGCTTGCAGACAAATACAGATTTGGCAAAATGCGGGTTTTTCCTTGCAGCAGGTAGCGGTGAATCTGTCGCCGCGCCAATTTCACCAACCAGAACTCAGCAGCAGAGTTGCTGAAATTTTAGCAGAAATTGGTTTGGCACCTAGCAGTTTGGAATTAGAGCTGACTGAAAGTTTGATGGTGGAGGATGCCGAAAGTGCGATCGCGACTTTGCAGCAATTGAAAGATTTGGGAGTTTCTATCTCTATTGACGATTTCGGCACTGGCTATTCTTCTTTAAGCTATCTGACGCAATACCCCTTTGATGTTTTAAAGATCGATCGCTGTTTTATCAGCAATATCACCGACGGTTGCACAAATGCAGCGATTGTCAAAGCTATTATTGAAATGGCACACAGTCTCTGTCTTGAGGTAATTGCCGAAGGAGTTGAAACTGAAGCAGAAAAAGATTTTCTCTGGCGCTACGAATGCGATGCGATGCAAGGATATTTGTTCAGTCCTCCTGTACCGGCTGCGGATTTTGAAAAGTTGCTGGTAGAAGGGAAATAAGCTGTACTGCATCTAGATTGTGTATGGTGTTGGAGAGTCCGATGAGGGGAGAGAGTTCGATGGAGAGCGGGGGAGAGGATTTTTGATGGTCAGCGATAAACACCTTAACGTTCCCAATCACCCGCCGCAGATAACCTCGGACGCTCAACAGATAACCTCTCGGCGGTCGGTGTGCATTGGGGTTGTTAGACTCCTGGCAACCTCTACATAAGTTGATTGCTGATATTAGCTGCTTGTTTTCCCTTCTGCAGATAGGCTTATACCTGCTGCTTTAAGATGGTTCACTAGGCTTTCCCAGTCAGTTCCACTCCAAACATCAGAATCATATTCTTCGGAATATCTTGAATATTGTTTGGAGAAAATAAATTGAAAAAATGACTTCCAACTTTCGCAAAGATATGGTAGATGTTGCTTTGTTTTTTCATAAAGCTCATCGAGGATAGCTGGTGTGCCAGAAGCAGCATATATCTGCTTATTTTCCTGAACAGCCTTAAGAACTTTTTGAATATCCGATACTGAAAAGCACCCAGCCATTGGAAGAATCAGTGATGCGCCTAAGCTTTCCGCACTTCGATAACCACCTGCTTCTGAATATAGAATGACAGCTTGGTCAGCAAACTCCGGTTGTGGTGTAGATTTGATGATACTTATCTGTATTTCTGAAGAAAGTTCCTTAAACCCTTCAACAATAATTGGTTTCAGATCATCAACCACCATAGCTTCAAAAACTGAATTACGAATACTAGGTATTTTAAGGCTTAATTGAGTCACCGCTTTTAGGTGAGTTTTAGTAGATTCATCTAACCAATTCCAACATCGTGGATCTGATCCAAGCAATCCAAAAACGTTAGGTAAGCGACTTTCCTCTAAAGATTCTACAATAGTCAAAAGTTTTGTCCTCATCCGTTCTTCATAGACATCTGGATAGCGCCTAGAAATAGCTTG
Source organism: Microcoleus sp. A2-C3 (assembly GCF_036706065.1). Lineage (NCBI taxonomy): Bacteria > Bacillati > Cyanobacteriota > Cyanophyceae > Oscillatoriales > Microcoleaceae > Microcoleus > Microcoleus sp. A2-C3. The sequence continues at coordinate 54,705 of NZ_JAUBVX010000044.1, forward strand.
CAAAGCTAAGATCATCTGTCAGGGCTATTTCATTCTAAACAGATCTTTGAGTATGCTACAACTAAAGCCAGCGAGACGTTGAGCTTGAGCCATGT
>NZ_JAUBVX010000045.1:0-54174 GCF_036706065.1 Microcoleus sp. A2-C3
GGTACTGGTACTCAGCGCCAGGAGCTTCATTTTTCTATTCTCAGTACCGCTTAGACCTTAACCGAGAAGTATTGAGACACCTGCCACTTCTATCGACTCAGTGGCCCTAATTGTTAAATTCCCCCCAGATCCCCCAGTCGTAGCAAATAAGCTTTCTCCTATAATGCCACCACTTGATAAACTAATCCCGGCTCCCTCTGAGGCAATCAACCGCTTCGTGTCGATGGTTATGTCTCCCGCCCTGCCATTCAAACCGATCGCGTTCGTACCGATCAGGGTTTCCACCGCAGTTCCAGTAGGACTGCGTAACACTTCTACTGATTCAGACGCTTTAATATCGATATTCCCCGATGCTGCGTCACTACGGGTAACGCTGACAATAACACCACCATCCCGCACTATCAAACGTTCTCCCTCAAAGGTGATGTTTCCTGCTGTACCTGTACTCCCCTCGAATGTCCCGTTGTCGATAGCAGAACCAGCCAGATCAAAAACTCTGGCACGAATGGTCAGATTTGCCCCATTGCCGGAACCTAACGTGCCGCTACCTAATCCCACCCCATTTTCTATCAGCACTCTAGGGGCATCAATCGTAATATTTCCGGAGTTTCCAGAACCACCAGTGGCACCAATGAGAACAATTTGCGGGTCAAAAGGGTCGATGGTTCCCGATGTCAGAAACTTAGCGAGAAACTGTTGATAACTCTCAAATCCAATCCCACTGAGTTCAACTGAGTCGGTAGCGCGGATATTCACAGCACCCCCCGTACCATTTCCCACTGTCAGGGTGGAGATTTGTGCTCCACCCTCTGCCCGCAACTTTTGGGCATTGATATCGATGCCTCTACCATCAATATTTCCCAGTGTCAGTGCATAAATTCGCGAACCACTCAGGCTGACATTTCCACCTCTAATATCCACTTTGCCACCACCGAGTCCGCTGGTATTAATCAGCGATCCGTTGGTTATTTGAATGTTACCAAAGTTGGAAATATTATCATAATTTAAATTCAAACCTAGCGCAGTTGGCTCGAAACTAACTAAACCCGGACTCGCCACACTACCCAAGTTAATTTGTCCGGTACTAGCAGTTAAATTACCGCCTGTGAGTTGGATATCACCGCCAACTAAGGCTAAAGTTTGACCGGGAGCTACTGCTAAACCAACAGCGTTGTCAATGGGAAGTTCCGGGGGAAAGAGCCGTTCTCCCTCAACCACAGCCCTTGACTGATTGACAATTGTACCGGGATTGTCTCTAAACCTTAAACCCACAGGAATATTAATTGCTAATAATGGTACTGCGTTGGGATTCGCAGCGTTGAATTCAAAACCATTATTAAACACAACACCCGCAGCAGAGGAACCAATAAATGAACCGCGCAAATCTAACCGAGCATTGGGGCCAAAAATAAGTCCTCTGGGATTGATTAAAAATAAATTAGCATTGCCTTGCACTCCCAATACACCTAAAATATTGGAAGGATTACCCCCAGTAACACGGGTGAAAATATTAGAAATGCCGTTAGGATTGACAAAATATGCTCCTCTGCCTGCACCGACGTTAAATTCCCGGAAACTGTGAAATAAACTTACACCACGATTTGCGCCGCCAGTGATTCTATCTGAGGGTAAATTGTTGATATTATCGGGAAGAGTGCGCGAACTTTCCGCGCCCAAGCTGCCATCGGGGACGATTTGGGCGAGGCTGCAAGTAGGAAACAGGCACAAATAACAACTCACAAATAAAAGCTGAATCGCTGCTGAAATATAGTATTTATTTCGGTTTGTGAGTTCGTTGATTTTGGATAGTTGCCAGAAAAAGAGATGTTGGGAAACCATAATTAACCTATTGTTAGCTAACATTCGGCGAGAAATTTTCAAGCATAAACTATTTTGAGATCATCGGGGCGGACAACCCGACACTTGGTGCTTCGTGCGCCCTGGAAATTGACCCGCATCGTCAGCAGCCACCAGCGTAACTTCTCCTTGAGCATTCACCACCCAACCCCGCGCCGGAACAACTTCCTGAGCTTTTTTCCCCCTTTCTTCCCGCATTCCTTCTTCCCTCTTCCCTCTTCCTTCTTCTTCCTCCCTTCTTCCTTCTTCCTTCTTCCTTCTTCCTTCTTCTTCCACCCACGGAAACGGCGTTTCTGCGCTGCTGAGGGCATCGTTAGGACTCGGTGCCACTCCCCCTTTCCCGGTGACAGTAAACTCGTTCTCGCCCCCTTCGAGACAGGGATTTGCAGCAATTAATGCAGCCGGATCGACCACATTTTGTGGCAACTCCACTAAACCTTGAGCGGGATTCACCCCAGAAGAACTAAAAGTTACTGTACCTTGCAAAGCCGGGCCGGCGTTTTGGGAAATCGCGGCGATGTCGCTGGTGGGAACTAGGGAAGTAGGGCTTACTTGCAACGCTGCAAATTGAGCATCTGTTAATCCCAAAGTACCTCTAACTTGTTCGCGAGTGACTGAACTAAAACCGAAAACATTGGGGACATTGATATTAACCCGACCACCTTGGGCCGATCGCGCATTCGCAGTAATATCGCTATTTTCCTTGGGTAAAGCAGCCAGAATATCACTGTTAATATTGATGTTCCCACCGTCAGAACTACCTGCATCCGTTGTAATTCTGCTCCCTCGGCGCAATAGAATGTCTCTCGCTTGCAGGTTAATATTTGCTCCCCTACCCGATACAGTCGTGCCATCAATTATGCTTTTATTATCCAGAGCAATTGAGTCGGCGACAACGTTAATATTGCCAGCCCTACCTGTTCCTGAAGATTGAACATTAACCACTGCACTATCCCGAATAATCAATTGATTAGCATTCAAATTCAGCGACCCTGCATTTCCGGTAGCATTGGAATTAATAGCATTAAACGCCCTACCAGCCGAGGCCTCAATTCCACTCCTCAACCGACTGTTACTCCCAATACCTTGCACTTTTAAGCGATCGGCATTAATTGTAATATCTCCTGCATTTGCTATACCCAAAGAAGCCGCAGAAATAACGCCGCCATTCTGCACAGTTAGTTTAGGTGTTGAGAGGCGGATATCTCCACCCCTACCAGAACTTGCAGTTTGAGTAACAAAAGAACTTGCTACATAGCCCGCATTCCCCAAAAATCTTGACTCGCCGCTCACTTCTATAGACTCGGAGGCTCTCACTGTTAAATTTCCTCCAGTCCCCCCACTTGTAGAAAACACGACTTCGCCAAAAATCGCACCCGTCGTTAAACTAATTGTGGCTCCATTAGAAACACTCAATCGCTTAGTGTCGATGGTAATATCCCCACCTTTTCCATTAGCATCAAAAGTATTCGTACCGAGCCGAGTTTGCCCTAAACCTACAGGGAGACTACCCGACAATTCCACAGATTCACTAGCTTTAATCGCAATATTCCCCGATGCTCCATCACTAAGGCTGAAGCTGGCAAAAGCACCGCCATCGCGCAGCATTAACCGTTGGGCTTCAACAGTGATGTTTCCGCCTTGACCAGTGCTTTCGTTCGTTGTTCCGTTATAGAGCGTTGAACTGACGAGTTCGACGGTGTTGGCGCGGATAGACAGATTTCCGCCATTCCCAGCACCAAAGGTGGGAGCACCGGCCACTACCCCATTGCTCATTAACAGCCGTCCGGCTTCAATGTTAATGTCCCCAGCGGCTCCACTACCAATAGTGCTAGTAAACAAAACAATTTGCGAAATAAAGGGGTTCCCTGTTCCAGATGTCTGAAAATTTTCTGTAAGCTGCTGATAGCCCTCAATTCCTAGGCCGATCATTTCTACCAAGTCAGTAGCGCGAATATTAATATTGCTCCCTTTCCCCTCTCCCAGTGTAGAGGCGAAAATTTGCGCCCCCTGATCTAATCGTAAGTTTTTGGCATTGATGTCAATACCTCTACCATCAATATTTCCCAGGGTCAGTCCATAAATTCCTGAATTACTGAGAGTTACATTTCCACCCCTGATGTCAATTTTTCCACCTCCTAATCCGCTGGTATTTATCAATGCACCATTCATGTCAATATTGCCGAAGTTCTGAATATTGCTGTAGTTTAAATTCAGACCTAAAGCTGTTGGTTCAAATTGCACTAAACCTGGACTTTTGACGCTTCCCAGAAGAATTTGTCCGCTACTGGCGGTAGCGATTCCCCCGTTGAATTGGATATTTCCCCCTACTAGCGCTAAGGTTTGACCGGGGTCTACTGCTAAACCAATATTCTTGAAAATTGGTACTGGTAAGGGAATGTCAGGCGGTGATGGGTTAGGAGCAATTGACTGATTGACAATTGTGCCGGGATTATCTCGAAATCTCAAACCCACAGGAATATTAATTGCTAACAATGGCACTGCATTAGAATTAGCTGCACTAAATTCAAAGCCATTATCAAAGAGAATACCGCTACCAGTTGAACCGATAAATGAACCGCGTAAATCTAACCTCGCATTAGGGCCGAAGAGAATTCCTTTGGGATTAAGTAAAAATAAGTTAGCATTTCCTTGCACTCCCAACACGCCTAAAATATTGGAAAGATTACCCCCAGTAACACGGGTAAAAATATTAGCAATGCCGTTAGGATTGGCAAAATATGCTCCTCTGCCTTCACCCACGTTAAATTCTCTGAAACTGTGAAAGAGATTAGAGCCGCGAGTTGCGCCACCAGTGATTTTATCTGAGGGTAAATTGTTGATAGTATCGGGAACAGTGCGCGAACTTTCCGCGCCCAAGCTGCTGTCGGGGACGATTTGGGCGAGGCCCGAAGTGGGAAAAAAGCACAAGTAACAACTCACAAATAAAAGCTGAATCGCTGCTGAGATATAGTATTTATCTCGGTTTTTGAATTCGTTGATTTTGGATAGTTGCCAGAAAAAGAGATGTTGGGAAACCATAATTAACCTATTGTTAGCTGACATTCTGCGAAAAATTTTCAAGCATAAACTATTTTGAGCTCATCGGGGCGGACAACCCGACACTTGCTGCTTCGTGCGCCCTGGAAATTGACCCGCATCGTCAGCAGCCACCAGCGTAACTTCTCCTTGAGCATTCACCACCCAACCCCGCGCCGGAACAACTTCCTGAGCTTTTTCCCCCCTTTCTTCCCTCGAACCTCTATCCGTTACATCCGTTAAATCCCGTACAGTGCTCGCTGCCGAATCCGTTACATCCGTTACAGAATCCGCTGCCGAACCTTCTGCTTCCACCCACGGAAACGGTGTTTCTGCGTTGCTGAGGGCATCATTAGGACTCGGCGGCACTCCCCCTTTTCCAGTAACAGTAAACTCGTTATCGGCCCCTTCGATGCAGGGATTTGCCGCAATTAACGCAGCCGGATTCACAACATTTTGCGGCAACTCTACTAAACCTTGAGCGGGATTCACCCCAGAAGAACTAAAATTAACAGTACCTTGCAAAGCCGGGCCCCCACTTTGGGAAATCGCGGCGATATCGCTACTCCGAAGCAGAGAAGTAGGACTTACTTGCAAATCTGCAAATTGCGCGTCACTGAGATTCAACCTGCTTCTGACTTGTTCGCGGCTAACTGCTGCAAAGCCCAAGACATTGGAGACATTGACATTCACGCGGCCACCTTGGGCCGATCGCGCATTCGCAGTAATATCGCTATTTTCCTTGGGTAAAGCAGCCAGAATCTCACTGTTAATATTGATATTTCCACCCTCAGCAATACCTGCATCCGTTGTAATTCGGCTCCCTCGGCGCAATTGAATATCTTGTGTCCTGATATTAATATTTCCCCCACCGCCAGAGTTAGTTCTACCGTCAATACTAGCTTGGTTATCCAAGTCAATTGAGTCAGCTAAAACATTAATATTTCCAGCCCTTCCCCTTCCTAAAGACTGAACGCTAACCGTTCCGCCATCTCGGATACTCAATCGATTTACATTCAAATTCAATGAACCCGCATTCCCCGTAGCATTGGGATTGACAATAATCGAAAAACTGCCAGCCGAAGCCTCTATTCTACTTCCAAACAGACCGTTACTTCCTTTGCCTTGAACTTCTATGCGATCGGCATCAATTGTAATATTTCCGGCATCTACTTCACCCAACGCAGCCGCAGAAATAATCCCCCCATTTCGCAGATTGAGTATGGGCGTAGAGAGGTAGATATCTCCACCCCGACCAGAACTTGAAGTTTGAGTAGCCAAAGCACTCGCTCCGAATCCTACATTTGCCAAAACTCCAGACACGCCGTTAACTTCAATTGACTCGGAAGCTCTCACACTTAAATTTCCTCCTAACCCCCCATTCCTAGAAAATACGACTTGCCCAATAACTGCACCCGTAGATAAACTAATTGAGGCTCCATCAGTAACAGTTAGCCGCTTAGTATCGATGGTAATATCCCCGGATTTGCCATTGCCATCAAAAGAGTTTGTACCGATACGAGTTTGCGCGGCACTTCCAGAAATACCACCCGACAATTCTACAGATTCAGTTGTTTTAATCGTGATATTCCCCGATGCTCCATCACTACGGCTGATGCTAACCAAACCACCAGCATCCCGTATGATTAACCGTTCGCCCTCAATATTAATGCTGCCGCCAGAGCCGGTACTTTCTTTAGTTGTTCCATTATTGATTGCTGAACTGACGATCTCGAAGGTTTGAGCGTGGACAGTTAGATTGCCCCCATTTCCAGCACCCAGGGTGGCAGTACCGCCCACTACGCCATCACGCAGCAGCAACCTTCCGGTATTGATATTAACCTCTCCAGCGGCTCCACTACCGACAGTACCACTATTAATTACAATTTGGGGATCAAATGGGTTAAGAGTTCCAGATAATATATATTGGGTATAAAATCGCTGATAGCCTTCTATTCCCAACCCAACCATTTCTACTGAGTCAGTAGCGCGGATATTAATATTACTCCCCTTTCCATCCCCCAGAGTTGAAGTGAGAATTTGCGATCCTTTATCTACTCGTAAATTGTGAGCATTAATGTCAATTCCTCTCCCATCAATATCCCCTAGTGTTAAGCTATAAATTCCTGAACTGCTGACTGTGACATTTCCACCTTGAATGTCAATTTTTCCACCTCCTAACCCACTGGTATTTATAAGTGCCTCATTCATTTCAATATTGCCAAAATTATGAATATTTCCGTAGTCTAACTTTAGACCTAAAGCCGTTGGTTCAAATTGCACTAAGCCGGGACTTTTCACACTTCCCAGAATAATTTGTCCGGTATAAGCTGTTAAGTTTCCACCTTGTAGTTGAATGTCTCCACCAATTAATGCTAAAGTTTGACGGGGATCTACTGTCAAACCAAGTTTATTAGACACAGGAATTTCTATGGGCAATGGCGGTAAAGTTGGTGTGGGGCCAATTGCTTGGGAAGAGTTGACAATTGTGCCGGGATTTTCTCTAAATCTCAAACCCACAGGAATATTAATCGCTAACAATGGCACTGCATTAGAATTAGCTGCACTAAATTCAAAGCCATTATCAAAGAGAATACCGCTACCAGTTGAACCGATAAATGAACCGCGTAAATCTAACCTCGCATTAGGGCCGAAGAGAATTCCTTTGGGATTAAGTAAAAATAAGTTAGCATTTCCTTGCACTCCCAACACGCCTAAAATATTGGAAAGATTACCCCCAGTAACACGGGTAAAAATATTAGCAATGCCGTTAGGATTGGCAAAATATGCTCCTCTGCCTTCACCCACGTTAAATTCTCTGAAACTGTGAAAGAGATTAGAGCCGCGAGTTGCACCGCCAGTGATTCTATCTGAGGGTAAATTGTTGATATTATCGGGAACAGTGCGCGAACTTTCCGCGCCCAAGCTGCCATCGGGGACGATTTGAGCGAGGCTGCAAGTGGGAAACAGGCACAAATAACAACTCACAAATAAAAGCTGAATCGCTGCTGAAATATAGTATTTATTTCGGTTTTTGAGTTCGTTGATTTTGGATAGTTGCCAGAAAAAGAGATGTTGGGAAACCATAATTAACCTATTGTTAGCTGACATTCTGCGAAAAATTTTCAAGCATAAACTATTTTGAGCTCATCGGGGCGGACAACCCGACACTTGGCGCTTCGTGCGCCCTGGAAATTGACCCGCATCGTCAGCAGCCACCAGCGTAACTTCTCCTTGAGCATTCACCACCCAACCCCGCGCCGGAACAACTTCCTGAGCTTTTTTCCCCCTTTCTTCCCGCATTCCTTCTTCCCTCTTCCCTCTTCCTTCTTCTTCCTCCCTTCTTCCTTCTTCCTTCTTCCTTCTTCCTTCTTCTTCCACCCACGGAAACGGTATTTCTGCGCTGCTGAGGGCATCATTAGGACTCGGCGGCACTCCCCCTTTTCCAGTAACAGTAAACTCGTTATCGGCCCCTTCGATGCAGGGATTTGCCGCAATTAACGCAGCCGGATTCACAACATTTTGCGGCAACTCTACTAAACCTTGAGCGGGATTCACCCCAGAAGAACTAAAATTAACAGTACCTTGCAAAGCCGGGCCCCCACTTTGGGAAATCGCGGCGATATCGCTACTCCGAAGCAGAGAAGTAGGACTTACTTGCAAAGCTGCAAATTGGGCGTCACTGAGATTCAACCTGCTTCTGACTTGTTCGCGCCCCACTGCTGCAAAGCCCAAGACATTTGGGACATTGACATTCACGCGGCCACCGGCGGCTGTGCGGGCGTTGGCGGTGATATCGCTGTTTTCTTGGGGAATAGCCAGCAAAGTATTGCTTTTGATGTTGATATTGCCGCCGTCAGAATTGCCTGCATCGGTGGTAATTCGACTCCCGCGCCGCAATTGGATGTTTTGTGCTTGCAGGTTAATATTTGCCCCTGTACCCGATACAGTTGTACCATCAATTCTGGCTTTGTTGTCAAGGTCGATCGCATTTGCGACAATATTGATATTACCAGCGCGCCCGGTTCCCGTAGCCTGCACCGTTACTGTAGCTCCATTTCTGACGGTTAGTCGATCGCGCGCCGTCAGATTCAACGAGCCAGCATTTGCTGTAGCATTGGGATTAGTACCAAAAGTCTTGCCAACCGAAGCATCAATTGTACTGACAAACAGACCGTTATTGCCGCTGCCGCTGACTAAAATGCGATCGGCATTAACAGTAATATTCCCCACATCTCCCCTACCCAAAGAACTCGTAGAAATAATCCCCCCATCCCGCACAGTTAGGCTGGGCGTATCAATCCGAATATCCCCGCCCCGACTAGAGCTCAAAGTTCCAGAAGTCAGCCCACTAGCATTTTGAATTCCGCTGGTCAAAAGTGGAGAAATACCGGAAATTTCCACTGATTCACTCGCCCTAACAGTTAAATTTCCCGCAGGCCCGCCATCCTGAGAAAACAAAAGCCTGCCAATCAATACACCCGTTCCTAATGTAAACGCAGAACCCCCAGAGAGACTCAACCGCTTCGTCTCAACATTAATATTACCAGCACGTCCGGTAGAACCGATAGTTAGTGTGCTAATTCCGGTTGACACAACTGTTCTCGGGCCGCGGTTAGACAATTCGATTGATTCAGCAGCTTTAACATTAATACTCCCAGACGGGCCGCTGCTGTAACTCGTAGTACCCAGAAGAGAACCGTCGCGCATAATTAATTGACTGACATCAATACTAATACCTCCTCCCGCCCCGGTACTTTCTTTCGCCGTCCCGTTGTTGACTCCAGAACCCACCATTTCAAAAGTATTGGCGCGAACAATCAAATTGCCGCCCCGGCCAGCACCAAAAGTTATCCCGCTACCCAGTACCCCATTGTTGAATAGCAAGCGTCCGGTGTCGAAGGTAATACTCCCCCCAGCACCAGCACCTGCACTAGCATTAAACAGCGTAAATAGCGGATCAAACGGGTCTGTGGTTCCCGATACCAGATATGTAATTGCCACCTTTTGAAAGGCATCAACTCCCAGCCCGCTCATTTCTATTGAATCAGCAGCGCGGAAATTGATATTACCTCCGGCACCATCTCCTAGAGTCAAAGTAGAAAATTGCGTGCCGTTTTGCGATCGCAACTTTTGGGCGTCGATATCGATACCTCTACCATCAATATTGCCCAGTGTAATCGCATAAAATCGCGCCGCGTCGAGGGTAATATTTCCACCTTTTAACTCTACTCTGCCGCCACCGATGCCGCTGGTGTTGATGAGTGTTCCATTGGATATTTGAATATTGCCGAAGTTCTGAATATTGTCATAATTCAAACTTAAACTTCCCTGCTGCCGGCCCGATGTCAGTGCCAAATTAACTAAACCGGGACTGGCTATGCTAGTGAGTGAAATTTGTCCGCCACTAGCGGTTAAATTGCCGCCTGGGATTTGGATATCGCCACCAATCAGTGCTAAAGTTTGACCTGGATCTACGGCTAAACCAACTTTATTTGTAATCGGAATTGGCATCGGAGATGCTGGCAGGTTGCTCTTTCCCGTCGCCGTCGATTGATTGACAATTGTACCGGGACTGTCTCTAAATCTTAAACCCACGGGAATATTAACTGTTAAAAGTGGCGGTGGTTGTGGGTTGGTGCTGCTGAATTCAAAGCCGTTATTAAACACAACACTGTCAGCGGTTGTACCGATAAACGAACCGCGCAAATCTAACCGCGCATTTTGCCCGAATACAATCCCTTTCGGGTTAATTAAAAATAAATTAGCATTTCCTAAAACTCCCAGAATTCCTAAAATATTTGAGGATTTACCGCCCGTAACGCGGGTGAAAATGTTAGAAACACCGTTAGGATTTTCTAAATAAGCTCCCTGGCCTTCTTTGATATTGAATTCGCGGAAACTGTGAAAGAGATTCGAGCCGCGAGTTGCACCACCAGTGATTCTATCTGAGGGTAAATTGTTGATATTATTGGGAATTGTGCGCGAACTTTCTGCGCCCAAGCTGCTGTCGGGGATGATTTGGGCGAAGGTTTTCGAGGGAAATAGCAACAGAAAAGCAAACAGTAGGCTGGAAGACAGGCGAGACATAGCTTAAATCCTGTTATATAAATAATATCGTTTCCGGTTCCATCAGAATTATATATTTGGATTATATCAGTGCGATCGCCCCAGTGTTCGATTGACTCTCTTTCACCACTAAAGTGGACTTTTCCCAAATATAATAAAGATAGCTTTTTTCAGTGCGACGGCTGAGGAAATCTGTTGCTGTTTAAATATGTGTGTAGAATATGCGTCCGAACGTTGACTCTCAGAAGATAGAACGATTGATGCAAGTCTTGGGTAGAGAAGCTCAGGGTTCAGTGCTTAGAAGCAAAGTTGAGAACTTGATCGAACGTTTTGAACGTAACTCAGAGGAGGAACAGTCATGAGCTTGAATGAGTTGCCGGGAGCGGAGCTAATTCTACCTGGATTCGACGAGCTTCATCATGGTAAGACGAATACAGTTGGGTCATTGTTAGTCGCGATCGCAGCAACGCGCCTAGCCGAAGCCGGCTTAGATGTTCCTAAAGATCGTCTAGCAGCAGAGCCAGAACTGACCCTGTATGCTCTTCTGGAAGATGAACGAGATGATGCCTACCTCTATTACAATGCTTTGCTGAATCGCCTGAATAGCTTTTGCAACGCACTTGAACTTCGTTATATGTCTAGCAAAACCAATTGCAAGTTGTGAATGGCTCAGGCAATGTTGAGGTTACAGGCGATGTAATTTTGCGCGGAGCAGATTGTTTGGACATGACTTGCTATACTTTAGATAGGCTTTAGATAGGAAGGATTAATTAGGGAAACTCAAATGGCAATTAACACTTCTTTAGAGGAACGGCTTGCAGCAGTGGAAGCAGCGATCGCACAGTTGCAGAAGCAAATTGTGGCTTCTCAACCAACGAATTGGTTGCAACAAATTATAGGGTCTTTCAAAGATGAACCTGCCTTTGAGGAGCTACTTGCATTAGGACGAGCGATTCGCCAAGGGGATGAGTCTCTCCTCGAAGCTCAAGATGAGCTATGAAATATTTACTGGATACAGATCATCTGAGTATTCTTCAACGTCAAGCAGGGAGGGATTTTAGCAACCTTTCGACGCGCATAGCTCAGTACCCACTATCAGATTTTGCCGTATCGACTGTAACGTTTCATGAACAGATGCTTGGCTGTCACGCTTATATTAATCGTGCTCGTAACCCGGATGACGTAGTGAAAGGGTATACAATGATGGCGCGGCTCGTTAGTGACTTCAAAGTGTTGCCCCTTGTCTCATTCGATGCAGGTGCGGCTACAACATTTGATCGATTACAGTCACAACGGATTCAACTGGCTCTCGATGGATGCTCGGATCGCGGCAATTGCAATGTTCCGTGGGTTGATTTTGTTAACCCGTAATCATAGAGATTTTGGTAAAGTAACAGGGTTATTGATCGAAGATTGGACAGTTTAAAGCGTCAGTAGAAATAGTCGTCAATCTCGTTGCTTCTCGAATATTCATGCCGACCTACAGCCGATCGCCCATCAACGTTCTAATATAACGTCCGGTGGCGACATCCCACAACTTAATCGTGCGATCGAGGCCGCCACTTAATAAAATTTGACCGTCAGCGCTAAAGATGAAAGTGTTGGGCGAAGCGAAGCGTTCGATCGCACTCAACCCAACCTACAATTTAGAAAGCAAAGTAATTAATCCGAAAGTATAAGCCTTTTTCTTGGAAAGTTCGATCGCCCGATCGAGCATTAATCAAAGGAATACCATAATCTAGACGCACATTCAAGCGATCGCCCATTTGCCAAATCAGCCCCAAACCCGCACCCAACAACTTATCCGAGTCAGGATTCGGTTTTTCTCCCGAATGGTTCCACCCTACCCCAAAATCGATAAACGGAGCAACCTGCAACAATCCTTTGACTTTCGGCACCCGCCAAACCGGGATTCGCACTTCCGCAGATGCGATCGCACCGCTATCAGTTAACAGCAAATCTTGGCGATATCCGCGCACGCTTTGCACGCCACCGATCCCGATTTGTTCGAGAGAAAGCAGCGGGCGATCGGCTAATTGAATGTCAGAACGCACAATCAGCAAGGTTTCCGGTGCTAACAGCCGCACATACTGGGCTTGTCCCCGCCACGACAGAAAGCGACTATCAGGGCTGCTATCGTTCGCAGTAGCGCCCAAAAAATTGGTGCCGACGGAAAACTGCGATCGCGCCGCGAACACTTGACTGGTATTCCGCTGCACGTATTCCTGAAAAAACCGCACCGCCGAAACCCGCGTTTCGCCGCGCTCGTTGGCTCCCGCCGATAGCGCAAATCTTTCTCCCAACAGGAATGTATCGCTTTCTTGGCGCGATAAACTTACTCCCACAGCTAAATTGCGATCGGGCTTTTCGACAATCGGCTGGCGGTAAGTTAACTCGTAAGTGCGGGATTTCCCCTCAATTTCGGCCGCAGCAAAGGGTTCCTCGATCACGTTGGTGCTCGCAGCACTCGCAGCGAACCGAATCGTGCCGTTGCGCGGGTTGACGGGAACTGTGTAGCTGCCGTTGAATTCGTTGCTGCCATCGGTGTTAGCATAGGAGACCTCTAACCCGTCGCCCAAACCGAGCAAATTCCCTTGATTGACGCGCACACCGCGCCGAAAACTGCCGACGCTGGGCGATCGATTGTTGTCTGCGAACACTTCACCACTAAAGCTGTCTGCTTCTTTGATCCGCACTTCCAATCGGCTGTTTTCCGGGCGGCTTCCGGCTTGCAATTCGGCGGAAATATTGGCAATTAAGGGGTCGAGTTGCAGCATTTGCAAGGCTTCCAGCAGGCGATCGCGGTTGAGTGGTCTTCTGGTGGCGCGCTCTAGGCGCGATCGCACGTAATTTGCATTTAAACGCTTGTTTCCACTAATCTCAATTGCATCTAATCCGCCTTCGATAATCTGAATTTTCACCACACCTCCTTCTCTGGGAAAGGTTTGGTTGGCGGGAATTAAAGCGCCGGAATTGATGTATCCTGCTGCTACGTATTTTTGAGTCACAGCCGCTTCTGCTGCGATCAGTTCGGCAAAGGTGATTTCGCGCCCCGCAAACTGTTTTGTCACTTCTGCAAGTTCGCGATCGCTAAAAGCTGTGTTTCCCTCAAATTCAAAGCGCAAAACCCGAATTGTACCCGGAATCCCCGGTCTCAAGTCGCCGGGAACTGGTGTGAGCGGGGTTGGTTGGAGGGGAGACGGTGGCGGAGGTTGCGGGGCTGTTGGTACAGGTAATTCCGGCTCTCTGGGTTGAATTGGGTTGGGCAGTTGGCTGAGCTGCGAATCTCGATCGCTATCCAAACCCGTTTTTTTGGCGCTAATACTTTCTTCTAGTTTACCCTGGTTAGAAAGCTCGGTTTCTTGGGCTTTTATGGCTAATGTGCGATCGACAGAATTGGCAACTTCCGGCTGTAAATCGGGACTCTCGACAGGTACAACTGGCGCCAAAGTCGATCGGTCTAATTCTTGGGCACGCAAGTCTTCGCGGTGGCTGATCTCGTCAGTGGGAAGCAAAGGTCGATCGGCTCCGCTGCTGACTGCTGCCAAATCCTCAACATTTGAGGTCAAGATTTCAACGTTGCTCGCGGATGTTTTAGCGGGTTTTCCCAACCAAAGTAATCCAAAGATTCCAGCAATTAAAAATAGTTTTTGCGATTGACAGTTCATATGATCGAGTTACTGTTTAGCTGCATTGGGTGGAAATATTTTAAGGAACCTGTGCACCCTATACTCAAAATTAATCTTAACCGAAAACAAGGTAACAACCGTCGCTGCTAACAGTTTCCCAACAGCTAAAAACCAAAAGCTCGATCGAGCTTTTCGTTCATCTGCCACAAATTACGCAGCAACCGGATGCCGATCCGCAAAAATATCTTAACAGTTGACAGTTGACAGGATTTGTCAATATCGTCTTTGTTACCAATTTTTTGGTTGCCATGATCGACTTTGGCGATCCATTTTTGTATTGGCTCGTATCCGACTCGGCGCGCCAGAACTTGGTCAAACCAAACGGCGGAAAATTTGATAGCTTCTCTCATATTCAAGTCTCGATTCTATGCGGGAAATTGCCTGGGAATTCCATCTCAAGTTATACCACCAATTTGACAAATAAATGCAAGAATATTAATATGGTGTGTCGCCATCGATAATATCCCAAAAAAGACGAAAAATAAGCGAGAGCGACGCACCACCGACAATATTTGAATAAACAAACTCAACTAAGAGTATTGTGGCAAGGATTTTTTAAATTGGTATTAGACTATAGCCAGCTTTTAAGCAATAAAGTGCTTGGATTTTTAGTCGGTCAATTACAGTTTGTTGTGACAAAAGTATTTTCAACTCCTTGACTGTTGCATCAATTATTTCTTGATAGTTGACTTTCATAAAATATCCCTTAATTTTGTGGTCTTGTAGCACTTATTCTGCAAAATGGTATTACCTTGAACTAATGACTAACGTAACTGCTAATTGCGAATGGAAAGGGAGAGAGAAAAAACACTTTTCCTTTCCATTCAATCCGTTATATCCCGTACATTGCCCGTTGCCGAAGTTCCTTTAGAAAAGTGACTAATGACTATGAATTTTCATGCTCAAATCTAGCCAAGTCGATCGCGTAATTGGAGCGCTAGTTGAAATATAATCAACTCCAGTTTCCGCAACACTTCTAATAGTTTCTAAAGTAACATTGCCGGAAGCTTCGATTTTTACCCGATCGCTCTCCTGTCTAATTATTGCCACAGCCTGCCGCATCAAATCACAAGACATATTATCTAACATGATAATATCAGCTTTGTGCTGCAATGCCGTTTGTACCTCAGCAAGAGTTTCGGTTTCGACTTCGATTGTCAGCGGATAGGGGATAGAATTGCGGATACAGGCGATCGCCTCAGCAATACCTCCAGCCGCCGCGATATGATTGTCTTTAATCATCACTGCGTCATCTAATCCCATCCGGTGATTGCAAGCACCGCCGACTTGAGTCGCGTATTTTTCCAACAATCTCAATCCGGGCGTGGTTTTGCGGGTATCGACTAATTGCACAGGTAAATCGGCAATTTTGTCAACATATTTGCGAGTTAAAGTCGCGATGCCACTCAAACGCATTGCCAAGTTTAATGCTACTCTTTCACCGGTTAGCAGCGCATCGAAATTGCCAGAAATCTCGGCAATTACTTGTCCTTTGTCGCACAATGTCCCTTCTGGTACTTGCGGGTTGAAGCTCAAGCGGCTGTCTAAAAGTTTAAAAGTGCGATCGGCGATCGGCAATCCAGCGACGACTCCCGCCTCTTTGACAATCCATTTAGCAGTACCTGGGACGCTCTCTGCGGGGAATAAGGTCGATGTTGTGCGATCGCCCCTACCGATATCTTCTAGCAGCCAGTTGTGCAATAGCGGGTCTAAAACTATCCAAGGCGGTAATATTGCTGGCATTTTTCCTTTGTGATTCCTGCTACTAGGAACGATAGTCGATCGGGCGATTTTAGGCAAGTTGCAGAATGATGATGGTGTTAGTGCGATTTTGGGCGATCGGGCTAGATAATGGGCTATTCTGTTGCTGACATTGGGTTTTGGTGCTTTAATGGAGTAGATGGGGCGATCGCGAGAATAAACAATGATACAGCCAGTCATTTTAGAAAAACTAGAAGAACTCCCTGAGTCTCTTCAGACAGAAGTGCTTCATTATATTGAGTTTTTGCTAGAAAAGCAGGCTAAAAACTCCACCCAAGAAAAGCCGACAAAGCGAGGCGGACTTGGAATTTGGAAAGATAAAATCTGGATGTCTGATGATTTTAATGAACCTCTCAAAGAAAAGTAATCACCGTCTATAATAGTAAAATATTGTGATGGCGAGCTCAAGCGAATAAATCGCGATCGCTTTGATAGAGTATACTTGTGGTGGCTATCCTATTGACAACGTTGAGTCTTAGTGATTTGATAGAAGCAATCTCAACTCTCATAAAAAATCAGGCTCTTGAAGCCATTTCCTATGTCTCAGGTCTTTGACCGTTTACAAATCAGTGGCTATCGTGCTCTTAAATCAGTAAATCTGTCTCAACTGGGACAGGTAAATATTTTTGTGGGCGATAACAATGCAGGAAAAACTAGCATTCTCGAAGCTATTTCCATTCTATGCAATCCACTCGATCCCTTTCAGTGGCTTGAGGTTTCACAACGTAGATTGTATCTCGGTCGATCGCAATTAATGAGACTTCGACCAAACATTGAGGCATTAAAATGGATTTTTAATCAAAAAATAGGTGCTTCTAACGACGAACTTTATCAAACAGAATTTCAGATAGAAGCAAATGGGACTGCACCCATACATGAATTGAGAGCAAAGCTTGGAGAAATTTATGGTAGTGGAGTCGAAAAAAACAATCAAAAAAACTTTGAAGAAGATACATCTCCTCCTGAACTTGAATCAGTTAGAGCAGGTTTAGAATTAGAAATAGCAGTCAATCTAGGTTCAGCACAACTTGATTTATTCTCATCTGAAACAGAAACTGAAATATTTCAGTTCTGGGAAAACGAGCGATTTGTTCAGCGCCGACGTAATAAACCAATCGTTAAAAATGCAACTATATTTCCTTCCTATTCTTCATCTGAACCTATTCTAGAGCGACTGTCACAAATCATATTACAAAAAGAAAATGGTAAACATGAAGTGTTAGAATTAATTCGTTCTTTTGACGATAATATTCTTGACATTCAAATACTTTCCACACCAACCGCTACAGCCACTCTTTACATAAAACATAAAGAACTTGGCTTAGCTCCTCTATATGTATTTGGTGATGGATTTAAGCGAGCTTTAGTTATTGCTCTCACTTTGTTGACTACAGCTAATGGTGTACTGCTAGTTGATGAAATTGAGACATCTATTCATGTTTCAGCTCTTGGTAGTGTATTTTCTTGGCTGATTGAAACCTGTCGTCGCCGAGAAATACAGCTTTTTGTGACAACCCACAGTCTCGAAGCTATCGATGCAATGCTACAGCCTGAAATTGCTACAGACAATGTTGTAGCTTTTCGACTAAACAATAATGGACAAGCACCTCAGAGATTTTCTGGTAATTTGTTATATAGATTGCGTGCAGAGCGTGGACTGGATGTGAGGTGATTATGGTTAGGTATTGTTACATCGTTGCAGAGGGCCCTCAAGATATTGAATTTTTGATTTGCTTTCTCAAATCTTACGGTTTAAAGCGAGTTACTTTTTTCTCTAAGCTTGATTCATTTTGGGAACCTCTTGTACCTAAAACATTTCCGATAAATGATGATTTGATGAAGCGTGTGCCTGTTCCAGTATTTTTACAAAATAGTGAGCTATCAATTGCTTTACATAGTGCTATTGGAATCACACGGTTATCAAATACTATCGAGGAAAGTCTTGCTATAATTCCAGTTTCAGAAATTTTTGGTCTTGGTATTTTTTTAGATGCTGATGATGTCGAAACACCTCAAGAAAGATTCGACAAACTCAAAGCTAAGTTGTTTACACTGGGTTTGTCTTTACCTTCGGCACTGGGAGAAGTGATAAAAGTGAAGGGTTCTCCTAAATGTGGAATTTTTATCGCTCCCAATAACAATGATTCAGGAACTTTAGAAGATATTTTGCTGCAATGTGCAAATTTAAATTATCCAAATCTACTATATTTGTCTACCAACTATGTTTCTAGCATTGATACTAATCAATTAACCAGCAATGACTTGAAGGACTTAAATAAACCAGCAGGTAAAAATAAGGCCTTAATTTCAGTCATCAGTAGCATACTAAGACCGGGCAAGACTCTGCAAGTTTCAATACAGGATAATCGATGGATAGATGAGAAAACAATGGCATTGGATAGCCTGAAGCTTGTCAAAAAGTTTCTTGATGAAGTTATTTTGCCCTAAGCCCCAAAAAACTAAAGCCCTTTTCCGTTGTTGCGGGAAAAGAGCTTTAATTTATTATTAACCTGGCACCGAGCTATTTTACCGGGCAGTGACCCGCCGAGTATCTTCGCCATAGTAACGTTTAACAACCGAGTTCGGGATGGATCGGAGTGGTTCCATTACACCATAAGCACCAGGAAAGCTTTGAAAACTTTAAATCCTGTGTCTGCGTTAAGCTTGATGCGCTGCATCTCTTTCGCTCGACTTAATTACATTACCAAGCTTTCCCCAGTTTGTCAACCCCTTTGTCAAAAGTTTTTTTTCGATGATGTCATGGAGTCGGACGAGGGGCGAGAAACCGGGTTTTTATGAAAATATTTCGTTGCAGGCGACAGATGCCGAAAAAACCCGGTTTCTGCCAGTCTGAGCGCGTCAGCCCAATCACAAATCCAAAAAAGCAGCATCGGTTCCCTGCTCTCGGCGAATCTTCCCATCCTTTACAAACCACGCCACGACCTGCTTAACTGTTAATTGCTCGATCGTCCCTCCAACTTCCACAGCAATTTGCTTCAACGGTCGCAAAGACGCAACCACCAAATTAGTAAAAAAGTTTTCAAAACTAGCATCAACTTGAATCGACTGTTGAATGCTCTGATCATTCTTAATCCAATCCATCACCTGCTGGTTAGACACCTCAGTTATCGGCCTCCCAGTCTCCCCAGCAATTTGCTTGAGCACCCTCAAACCATAAATTGCCAATCGAGTCGAAAACTTTTCCTTCGACGACAGCAGCGCCATATCAACTTCGGCGCACTCTTCCGGCTTTAAAAAATCTGCTAAGGGTTCCATAGTTATTAGTTATTTGTTATTAGTTATTAGTTATTTGTTATTTGTTATTTGTTATTGCTAATCGGTGACATCGGTAACATCCGTTACCAAATCCGTTGCCGAACCGACATCCGTTAAATCGGTTACACTCATCCGCTGCCGAACTTCCTTCCTCGCAATAATCAAATAACCGCAGCGATGTTCCCCATCAATAATCCAGTGAGTCCGCTCTATAGTACAATCCGGCAAAACCCCCGCAAACATTTCCAACTCATTGCCGCAAACACTCGGAAAAGTTTCCGCAACATTAGAAATCGCGCAGTTGTGTTCCATCAACACAAATCGATCGCCCTTAACATCGCGATCGCACATTTCCACACCTACAGATTCTACAGGATAACACTCAGCCATATAACCTTCAGCCCTGCGGAGTTCCACCAACTTACTCACCCGCTCTTGTAGCGAACCCGAACCCACCAACCTGCGATAGTCCGTAGCCTTGCGCTGCCACTGTTTTCGTAGGATACTAATCACTTGCTCGCGGCCGACTGTTTCCGCCAACGTATCCAAGAAAGACACAGCAAAATCGCCGTAACGATTCGGGAAGCGATCGCGCCCCAGACTGGTAAGCTCATAAATATGCTGCGGTCGCCCCATACCAGCCTGAACCGACTGATACCGAATTGCGCCCTCCGCCTCCAAATCCTTCAAGTGACGGCGAATCGCCTGCGGGCTCATCTCCAAAGACTCCGCCAACTCAAGAGCCGTCCCCTGACCCCCCTTGAGCAAATATTGCAGGATGTCTTGTTTCGTGGAAGTCTGCTGAGTCGTCTCCATCTTCACAAAAAATTATTAATTTGACTTTGACAATATCACTATTGTTAATGTAGCTTAAAATATACTAAAGCAACAAAACAGTTGTTTAACTTGCCAGCAGCCCCCAGAACTCGCCGGGCCCCCGACAGTTCAAGCGTCTGCCATCTTTGAGAGACTTATCCAGAACACTCGAAAGCACAAAATTAATGAGCTCTACAGTCACAACCCTAGTCAACCAGCCCTACAAATACGGTTTCGTCACCGACATCGAGTCGGACACCATCGCCCGCGGCTTGAGCGAAGATGTAGTCCGCCTGATTTCCTCCAAGAAAAACGAACCGGAATTCATGCTGCAATTCCGCCTCAAAGCATACCGGAAGTGGCTGACAATGACTGAGCCTACTTGGCCTCATGTCAACTATCCCGCGATCGACTACCAAAACATTATCTACTACTCCGCGCCCAAACAAAAGCCCAAAAAGCTCAACAGTTTGGACGAAGTTGATCCGGCACTATTAGAAACCTTCGAGAAATTGGGAATTCCCCTATCCGAACAAAGACGACTGGGAAACGTCGCCGTCGATGTTGTTTTCGACAGCGTTTCAATTGCCACAACCTTTAGAGAAAAGCTAGCCAAAGACGGCGTTATATTCTGTTCCATCACAGAAGCCATCAAAGATTATCCCGAACTAATCGAAAAATATCTCGGCAGTGTTGTACCAGTCGGCGACAACTTTTTCGCAGCCCTCAACTCCGCCGTATTCACCGACGGTTCCTTCGTTTTCATTCCCAAAGGCGTAAAATGCCCAATGGAATTGTCAACTTATTTTCGCATCAACAACGAAGATTCCGGCCAGTTCGAGCGCACCCTAATTATTGCCGAAGAAAACAGTTCTGTGTCTTACCTAGAAGGCTGCACCGCGCCGATGTTTGACACCAACCAACTCCACGCCGCCGTCGTGGAATTGGTAACAATGGACAATGCCGATATCAAATACTCAACAGTGCAGAACTGGTACGCCGGCGACGCGAATGGTAAAGGCGGAATTTATAACTTTGTTACCAAACGCGGCTTGTGTCAAGGAGTCAACTCTAAGATTTCTTGGACGCAAGTAGAAACAGGTTCAGCGATTACTTGGAAATATCCCAGTTGCGTGTTAGTCGGCGACAACTCGGTGGGCGAATTCTACTCGGTAGCACTAACAAACCACAAACAGCAAGCTGACACCGGCACCAAAATGATCCACGTCGGCAAAAATACTCGCAGCACGATTATTTCTAAAGGAATCTCGGCGGGAAATTCTGCCAACAGCTATCGCGGCTTGGTAAAAATGGGCCCGAATGCTAAGGGCGCTCGGAATTATTCTCAGTGCGATTCGATGCTGATTGGCGACAACGCTCAAGCGAATACTTTCCCCTACATTCAAGTGCAGAACCACACTGCTAAAGTAGAACACGAAGCTTCTACTTCCAAGATTGGAGAAGAGCAATTGTTCTTCTTCGCACAGCGGGGAATTTCCGCAGAAAATGCTATTTCGATGATGATTAGCGGTTTCTGTAAAGATGTTTTCAATCAGTTACCGATGGAATTTGCGGCGGAAGCTGATAAGCTGCTGAGTCTGAAGCTCGAAGGCAGTGTGGGATAATCTCGAAGGAAGAAGGAAGAGGGAAGAAGGAAGAAGGAAGAAAGAAGAGAAAAGAAAATTTATCGAAGTTTCTTTCTTTTTCTTGACTCCCAAATTCTCTTGAAATTATCTGCGTTTATCCGTGTTAATCTGCCTAACATCTGCGGTTCCTTCATCAATGCAGAAGTTAGGCAAAAGTTGAATTACAACAAGACCAAAAAATTAGAGGAGTTAGGAAAAAAAGAGATGATTGTTGAAAATAGTCAAGTGGTGCTATCCGTCCGCGATTTAACTGCGAATGTGGAAGATACCCAAATCCTTAAGGGTTTGAATCTGGAAATTAAATCGGGTGAAATTCACGCGATTATGGGCCCGAACGGTTCGGGAAAAAGCACTTTGTCCAAGATATTAGCCGGCCATCCTGCTTATACAGTAACGGGCGGAGAAGTTATTTTCCTGGGACAGAATCTCCTGGAATTACCGCCGGAAGAACGTTCTTTGGCTGGCATATTTTTGGCTTTTCAATATCCTTTGGAAATTCCCGGCGTTAGCAATGTGGATTTCTTGCGCGTGGCTTACAATTCTCACCGCAAACATCGCGGCTTGGAAGAGTTGGATGCTTTTGATTTCCAAGATTTAATCGAGGATAAGCTGGATGTTGTGAAGATGAATCCGGCTTTCTTGAGCCGCAGCGTCAATGAGGGTTTTTCTGGGGGCGAGAAAAAGCGCAATGAGATTTTGCAAATGGCTCTTTTGGAACCCAAGTTAGCTATTTTGGATGAGACTGATTCTGGTTTGGATATCGATGCTCTCAAGATTGTCGCCGGCGGTGTGAATCAGTTGTCAACTGCTGAAAATTCGATGTTGGTGATTACTCACTATCAGCGGTTGTTGAATTACATTATTCCTGATTTTATTCATGTCATGGAAGCGGGCAGAATTATATTGACTGGCCCGAAAGAGTTGGCGCTGGAATTGGAAGAGCGCGGTTATGATTGGGTTGTGGAAGAGGAAGCAGCAGGAGTTGGCGCGCGATGATAAATACGCAAGTTGCTACTAGGGAAATGTTTTTGGCTGATTTGGTGAATCAGTGCGGTAAGTTGGAGGTTGCTAATGGCAAAGGTTCGGCTTACGGGTTGCAGGATTTGCGGGATGCGGCGACTGAATACGTGCTTGCTGCGAGTTTTCCGACGGTGAAGGATGAGGAATGGCGCTTTACTGATTTGTCGTCGGTGTTGCAAATTCCTTTTCATGTACCGCAGAGCTATCAGTCAACGGTTAAGCTGGCTGATATCATTATGCCTGTGAAGAATCGGGATGATTTACCGTTAAGATTGGTATTTGTCAACGGTTTTTATGCGCCGGATTTGTCTACCGTGGAGTCGGCGGTTTTGCCGAATTTGCCTAGCGACTTTTATGCTGGTAATCTATCTAATGTACCCGAAAAATATCGATCGCGCATCACCGATGTTTTGAGCAAGCACAGCCAGCAAACGGAAGTTTTTACAGCGCTGAATACTGCGGGTTTGGCGGATTCTGCGGTGGTATTCGTGCCGGCCAATATGTCCGTCGAGCTGCCGATTCACTTGCTGTTCCTGACTGCACCAGGTGCATCTGCGACGATGTGTCAGCCGCACTGCTTAGTCATAGCTGAGGCTGGCAGCAAAGTTACGCTGATTGAGGATTACACCACAATCGGTAATTTACCCGCTTTTACGAATGCTGTGACGGATGTTTTTGTCGGCGAAAATGCCACGGTGAACCATGTTCGGCTTCAGCGCGAAGGTTTGAATGTGGTTCATATTGGCAAAAGTGCGATCGAGCAATCGCGGAACAGCAGCTATACTTGTCATGCTATCAGCTTGGGCGGCAAAATATCGCGCCACAATTTAGAAGTATTTCAGCGCGGCGAAGGCACCGAAACAATTCTAAACGGCTTAACCGTAGCCTTTGGCGAACAGTTAGCAGACACTCACAGTCTAATTGATTTCAATCATCCCCACGGCACAAGTAGGCAATTGCACAAGTGCATTGTTGGTAACAAAGCTCGTGCAGTATTTAACGGCAAAGTTTTCGTTCGCAAAGCGGCACAATTGACAGATGCCGGACAGTTGAGCCGGAATTTGTTGCTGTCGCCGAGGGCGCGCGTCGATACCAAACCGCAGTTAGAAATTGTGGCGGATAACGTTAAATGTTCCCACGGTGCAACTGTCAGTCAGTTAGAAGATGATGAGCTTTTCTACTTGCAAAGTCGCGGTTTGAATTTGGAAAGAAGTCGCTATTTGTTGATTGATGCTTTTGCGGCGGAAATTCTCAATATGTTGCCGATTATTGGGGTGGCGAAAATGCTTTCTACTTGTGTGGCTGTGCAAGAATAAAGGAATTAGCCACAGACTGGGGGGTGTTTTCTTGCCTTTGCAATCAAACCCGGAGATCCCCCTAAATCCCCCTTAAGAAGGGGGACTTTGAGAATATTCTTGTCCCCCCCTTATTAAGGGGGGCTAGGGGGGATCTCCGGGTTCAACAATACGCCCTAGAAGCAAGTTTCACAACATTATTAACTCAGAAATTATGACACTTATTCAAGAAAAAACCCTAGCATCAAAAGTTCGCGGCGATTTCCCAATTTTGACACAACAAGTTCACGGGAAACCGCTAATTTATTTAGACAATGCAGCTACTTCTCAAAAACCCCTAGCTGTGCTCAACGCTTGGCGCGATTACTACGAACAATACAATGCTAACGTGCACCGCGGCGCTCACTCTCTCAGCGCTAAAGCCACTGATGCTTACGAAGGTGCGAGAGATAAAGTTGCAGCGTTTATCAATGCGGCTTCGCGACAAGAAATTGTTTACACTCGCAACGCCACCGAAGCGATTAATTTGGTTGCTTATTCTTGGGGTTTGAGCAATCTGCAAGCGGGAGATGAAATTATTCTGTCGGTGATGGAACACCACAGCAATCTGGTTCCCTGGCAAATGATTGCTCAAAAAACTGGTGCGGTACTCAAATTTGTGGAGTTAACCGAGACTAACGAGTTGGATTTAGAACAGTTTAAAACGCTGATTTCTGATAAAACTAAGTTGGTTTCAATCGTTCACGTTTCTAATACCTTGGGCTGCATCAATCCAGTCAAAGAAATCTGCGAAATTGCCCACAATTTTGGCGCAAAAGTTTTAATTGATGCTTGCCAAAGTGTGCCGCACATGGTAATAGACGTGCAAGCAATGGATTGCGATTGGCTGGTTGCTTCGGGTCATAAAATGTGCGCTCCGACTGGCATCGGTTTTCTGTACGGTAAACTGGACTTGCTCAGAGAAATGCCTCCGTTTTTCGGCGGCGGCGAGATGATTGCTGATGTGTTTCTCGAATATTCTACCTATGCTGATTTGCCGCACAAGTTTGAGGCGGGGACTCCGGCAATCGGGGAGGCGATCGCCCTTGGTGCAGCAATCGACTATCTTAGTAACATAGGCATGGATCAGATTCACGCTTGCGAAGCCGAATTGACGGCTTATCTGTTCCAACAATTGCGGCAAATTCCACAGATTAAAATTTACGGGCCGCAACCGGACAGCAACGGCGAAGGTAGAGCCGCGCTAGCATCATTTACAGCGGGAGAAATTCATCCTCAAGACTTGTCTACCATGTTAGATCAAGATGGGGTCGCGATTCGTTCCGGGCATCACTGCACGCAACCTTTGCACCGCTATCTTGATATCTCATCTACTGCCAGAGCGAGTTTGTATTTTTATAATACCTATGAGGAGATTGATGTGTTTGTCAAAGCGTTGAAAGAGACGATCGACTTTTTTAGTTAGATTATAGAGTAAGTTGGTTGGCGATGGTTCGCAGGTAGAAATTTAGAAGCGATCGCCCTTTTTTACCGCAGATGAATGCGGATCGAGAAGAGAGCGATCGCACCCCAAATCCCCAAACCAGAACGCAATCTGGTAAAATAGGGGCTGTCAACCCAAAGGAAAGGCAAAAATACAAAGTGTGTTTGATGAACTAGGTGCATATAGACAAAGCCTAGGTTTACCACCGGCTGGCAGCGAAACCGATAAATCAACGATAGCTAAACTAGAAATAGCTGGTCAAAGTTTTTTTGGCATCAACTCTGGCAGCAACCCGAATCGTCGGCAAATAACCTTTAATGTCAATCCTATCACCAAAACCCACGCTGAAGCCGATGCTTTTCAACAAGCAGCCGATGCGGGAATTAGAGGAGGTAAAGCACGTTTGATTTGCGATCGCGAACTTTGTGCAGCCTGCGGCTTAAGAGGTGGAGTAAACTCTATGGCTTGGCAGTTAAATATAGAAGAATTAGAAATTATTACTCCCAGTGAAAGTAAAACAATAACCGTTAAACCCCCAAATAGAAGGAGGCAATAATGTTTGTGTTAAACCTATCAGCAGAAAAATGGGTTGGCAACCAGGATGAAGGTGATTTAATAGAAAGTCCTACTTGGAGTCAAATAGAACAAGCCATTCGCGAGTTAGATGGGAAAAGTAAAACTTTAGTTACCTTGGGTGCAGATGACGAGTGTTATATGAGCATTGGTGGCGGCGAATCCGGTAAATATGTTGTTAACATAACTTTGGATAACGTTAGCTTCCATAATTTAGTAGATCCCTCAAAACCAGATGCAATAGAAAAGCTAGTTGTCGGCGGACAAGAAGGTAATTATTCTGCCAGGATGTGTGTAAATTTAGAGACGGCTTTGTTGGCAGCTCAAACATTTACAGTATCAGGACAACTTCAAATGTCACTGTCTTGGGAAGAAGAGAAAGAATTAGCGGTGTCATCAAATAAGATTTAACACAATCTAAGTGAAGTCCGATCGCCCTTTCATCCATCTGCGTTCATCAGCATCTATCCGCCTGCATCTGCGGTTCAAAAAAAGAACCCCCTTTTTGATAGTATCTGGGCCCGTGATAAAATAAAACTATAGCTTGCTCAACTCAAGGAGATTTTGAGATGATTGCTACTACTTCAAGTTTAGCCGAACAGAGAACACTGTTAGAAAACATTAGCTGGTCAACCTTTGAAACCTTGCTCAAAGAAATAGGCGATAGCCGAGGTTATCGCATAGCTTATGATAACGGGATGTTGGAAATTATGAGTCCTTTATACGAACATGAAAATCCCAAGATTAAGTCTGACCGCTTCATTTTTATTTTAGCAGAAGAACTAGGCATTGAAATCAAAAGTGCCGGCTCAATGACTCTCAAGCAAAAACGAGCTAAAAAGGGCATAGAACCTGACAATTGCTATTATATCCAAAACGAACCAGCAGTCAGAGACAGGCAAGAACTAGACTTAGAAACTGCTCCACCGCCGGATTTAGCAATTGAAATAGATATTACCAGCAGTTCAATGAATAAATTGGCAATTTATTCAGCACTTCGCGTCCCGGAACTCTGGCTATATAACGGGCGAGTTTTGAAATTTTATCAGTTGGTAGAGACAGAATATGTTGAGTGCGACTTTAGTATTGCTTTTCCCTTTGTATCGGTAGCGGAAATGGCTGTTTTTTTTACTCGCACTCAAACTATGGGAGAAATGGCTTTGCTCAAATCCTTTAGAACTTGGGTTAAGGAGAAAATATAGAAATGTCTCACATCATGAAAAAATTACTAACTACTACAATTGTTTTTCTGTCCACAGCAAATCCTTGTTTCGCGATGACTCCCTCAGAGCTAACAATATTCGCAACCAACTATAAATACAATGAGAAGGCTCCGGTAGTTTATTCTTATTATGACAAAGCTTGTTTAACTACTGTTTCTGTTTATTTGGTAAAAACTATGGATTTAGGCAATGGAAGAATCGGAGGAATTACCGGGAAATTTCTGTGCTGGGGAGGTACTTACACTTATTTTGAAATGACTCGCGGCAACTTAGAATCTATTCGAGCCTTTGCGGAAATAAATGCAGGCAGAAGCGCTCGCCATGCAAACTGGGGTCCAGTGGCTAATCCCGGCGATGGCTTCACTGGCAAGTTGACATCTGTGGCAAAAGCGATTATGGCAAATACAAAATGATTTGTATTTAAAACTCCGTAATTTCAGGATGGATAAATTGATAACCTGCTGCCTTAATCTTTTGATTCGACACCTTCGCATTATAAGGTCGCACGCTAGGACTTCCATCCCAAGTAGCTTTCGGCAGATTATGACGTTCAAAAATACGATCGAGCAATTCACGACTAGACAGCGACACATCCCCGACTAAATTGTAAATCCCCTGCAATCGATTGTCCAAAGCAAAGGTTAATCCCCCAACAATATCATCTCGATGCACCCAATTTGTAGCATCTTCCCCCGTACCCGGACGAGTGGTTCCAGCCCAGCCTCCAAAGATTTTAACTAATTCTCGCCCAGGCCCGTAAATGCCACCCAAACGAAGAATGCAGGTGTGAAGATTTGGACTCGATGCTGCTAATAAAATTCGTTCTGTTTCGGCGAGAATTTCACCGTTGGGATTGGCTGGCTGCACGGGCGATTCTTCGTTTACCAGTTTACCTTGACAGTCGCCATACACAGAATAAGTACCCGTATAAATCACCTGCTTGACTGTCGGTACTTGCTGTAAAACTGATACCAAAGTTGTCGCAGTCTCTAAGTAACTTTCTCGATAAGCACGAGCATTTGGAGCGCCGACGCACAGCATAACAGCATCTTGGTCTTGCAGTAAACTCGCGATCGCCCTTGCATCATTTCCCTTAACTACAGCTACCCGCTGGGCGACACCCTCCAATTCACTGACTCGGCTCGCCGTCGTAGTTGTCGCCGTCACGGTACAATCGGGTTTAGCGCGTAAATGTTTGGCTGTCGCAGTACCGACATAGCCGCAGCCAATGATCGCAACTTTCATAAAAAATTCTCCATTGTGTCATACCCTTTAAGATTATTGCCGATTTTTGCGATCGATTCGAGGTGAGTTTTGTGGTATGATCCAGAGCATCGCGATCGATTGGCATTGGCATAGTATTACTGTTTTCAATTCTCTGAAATACAGGACACGGCAGTGCTGTTTCCCTACCCAAGAAATAGAGGACACGGCAGTGCCGTTACTTTACCCAAGAAATAGAGGAGACGGCAGTGCCGTTTCCCTAGCTCACAACCCAATTTTTTGGTAAATTTTCACTCTTTAAGTGGCTTGCCATCTCGATTGACAACACGGCTTTCACCATCTTTCGCCGTGACATTTTCATAAACTCCTTCATCCCGCTTCACGTACTTGGTGAAACCAGAATTTTTGTAATCGGTGTCGGATGTTGGCTTCAGTAACCTCGGAGCGCTCAGCAAACGGCGTACCGGAGCATCTGCGGGAGTGTCCCCAGGTTCGCATTTAGCTACATCGCACAATTGACCCCAAGTCGAAACTTCGAGGTTCATGCTGTGGGAAACTTCTAGCTGCTGGTTATTTTGGGGACATAAATAATCGTATAGAGGCATACTAATAATCTCGATCGCAACTACTAAAACTACTGATTACAGACTTGTTAGTGCTATTGTAGCTCAAAATTACTAACAATTCAAACCAAAAAATTAAAATTTACTATTTTTAACGGTTGTTAAAACAGGAAATCAGCTATATTATTAAGCCTGTGCAGTTGCTCCTGGATGCGATCGAGATCAAGCCCACAAGTACACTACCCTGAAATCGTCTCATGCGATCGATCGCTCGGCGACTAGCATCAGCCGGCAAGACTTCCCTGAATGCCGTCAAAGGATTTATCGTCATTTTCAGACTGTACCCAAAACACAGATTCTAGGTTTCAAGTTTATTCATCTACTCACCAGCGAGGATTTACCGATGAGCGATTTCAAAGTTACGCCAGAAGTAGAGCTAAATACAGCTCAAATGTTGGAGCGATACCAACTCCAAGACGAGACAATTCTGCGGCGTTGGGCAAAACTGCACGCCATCAACAGCACTCGCGGTTTCTTTTATCCCGGTGAAGTAGATTTGATGGATCACGCTCACCACCACCTTTACAATTTGGGCATGAGCATTGCTGAGTACCAAAGTCTTTTAGATAGGCGACGCAGCAATTCCCAGACATCAGGCGACCAAAACAAAACAGTAGCAAGTCAAGTTGCTGACGAAGCTTATGATGCCATAGAAACGCTGACAGAACAGTATTCTGAAGCTGTTGAATTAATGGGAGAACGTATAGCAGATCATTTCATTGATGAACTAGATTTATCTGTGATGCGACACCTTTCTCAAAAAGTGAAAGACCGTCGCAGTCTCAACGGTCAAGCGAAAAAACCCAACCGTTTTCTTCAAGTAATTAAAGCTGTGTTGCAACCAAGTAGCGAAAATACGCTTCTGGTTCCCAAAAAAGATGATGACTCTAGTTTAGAATTAGAACACCATCACCGACTCGGCTAGCCTCCAAAGTTGCTAGGCTAAGTGCTACTTATAGAGGTAAGGTGCGCGCTGCGCACCTACATAATTAGGTTATCTGTCCCGGACTGCGAAGGTAATAAATTTGCCATTTTTAACCAGTTTAATTTACTTTAAATTATCAATTTAAGACTGGAGATAGATGTATTTTGCGCCGGAATTACCTAAAATAGATATTTAATCGGAGCCGTCAATCTAACCAAAGGTAGAGAAATGATTAAATCCTGGATGGTAATCGGAGGTGTCGCCTTTGTAGTAGCACTCGCAGCTAACTTGCTCTCGCCCAGTGACATTCAGTGGTTCAACCGCTTGCAGCGTCCGAAATGGCTAGTATTTGAAAAGGCAATTCCCATCATTTGGACAGTAATTTTTATTTGTGCAGCTTGGTCAGCAGTGATTGTTTGGGAAAAAGAACCGGGAACTCAGGAGACTTGGCTGAGAATGGGTTTGTACCTGCTTTTAGAAATAGTAACCATATCTTATACCTCTGTGATGTGCAAACTTAAGAGTCTAAAAGTCGGGACAATCATCGGCGGAACGGGCGCTATTTTAAGCGTGGTGCTAGCTTTAAGTGTGTTGCCAGTTTCGGAGCCTGCGGCCCTGTTATTGCTGCCTTATATACTCTGGAGTCCGATAGGCACTTACACGACTTGGGCAATGATGCACTTGAATCCGGCCGATGTTTAGCCTTTCATGGAATTAGTCATTTTAATGGGATTGCAAGCATCGGGCAAAAGCACCTTTTTCCGCGACTATTTAGCTGCCACGCACTTTTTGGTCAGCAAAGATTTAATGCGAAACAATAGAAACAAATCGCGCCGACAAATTCAGTTAATTGAAAATGCACTCCAAGCAGGTCATTCAGTCGCGATTGACAACACCAATCCCGCAGTTCTCGATCGCAGACCGCTGATTGATATCGGTCGCACCTATCAGGCCCAAATCATCGGTTACTACTTTGAATCAATAGTCAGCGACTGTTTAGCTAGAAATCAAAAGCGATCGGGCAAATCTCAAGTTCCAGACATAGCAATTTATGCTACTATAAAAAAAATGGTAGTGCCCAGTTACGACGAAGGGTTCGATCGGCTGTTTTCCGTCCGCATAGCAGACAACTTTAACTTAGAAGTAAAAACCTTGCCCGCAGAGGAAGTTATTCATGGACAATCAGATATTTGAAAAAAAAATGCGGGAGCTAGAATACTTTCACAGCTTGCGTTTATTGCCGGAAACTCACACAGTAATTCGCGCCGACGGTCGCAGTTTTTCAAAATTTACTTCCTCAAGTTTTGAGAAGCCTTTCGACTTAAAATTCCACGAATTAATGGTGAAAACTGCCAAAGCGCTCCTGTCAGAACTAGGCGGCATTTACGCTTATACTGAAAGTGACGAAATCTCAGTTTTGTTTCCTCCAGATTGGGATTTATTTGACCGCAGCTTAGAAAAAATTGTCTCTATTTCTGCCAGTATTGCCAGTGCAACTTTCACTTGCGCCGCCCAAACAGCAGTCAATTTTGACACCCGCATTTGTTCCGCAGCGAACAAATCGCAAGTAGTAGATTATTTTCTCTGGCGCCAAGCAGATGCAGCGCGCTGCGCTTTGAATGGCTGGAGTTATTGGATGCTGCGAAAAAATGGCGAAACGGGTGAAAATGCAACAGTTATATTAGACAAACAATCGGTGGCTTTCAAAAACGAATTGCTGTTTCAAAACGGAATTAACTTTAACGAACTGCCGGCTTGGCAGCGCCGGGGAACGGGATTGTATTGGGAAAAATACGATAAACCAGGTTATAACCCGATCGAACGCAAAGAAGTTGTGACAGTGCGGCGGCGACTCAAAGTCGATGAAGAGCTGCCCATGAAAGAGGAATACAAAGAATTTATTTACCAATTTTTAAATGTTGGCGATTAACTCGCCAAGGATATCTTGTCAAATCTGGTGGCAATTGATGAATGCTCAGTCGGTTTTAATCGAATGCAAGCTTTGAGACGGGGGTTTAAACCCCCGCCCCATGTCGGGTAAGCAAGTTAGCCTAGGGACTCGGAGGGCTGCTCGGAGGCTCGGTTTCCGGTGGATCAGGAGCCGGAGATTCAGCGGGCGGAGGATTCAGGGACTCTTCCCAAACTTTGATTTGCGATCGCGCTTGCTCAAAAGCGCGAGAACCCGAAGGAATCTTCTTCAAAATCGCGATCGCCCCAGCCAGATCCGACGACGACTGTTCCACACCAAGCGCCAAAATCCGCTGGCTCCACTCATCAATCGCCTCCCTCGCCTGCGAGGAGAGGGAACTCGATTGCGGTACCTGACTTGCCAGAGAAATTGCTGTTTGCAAAGCGTCAGCAGTTCCTGATTGAGCCGCTTGACGGGCGTTCTGCAAACCTTGCTCGCCCTGAAATTGAGCCTCCCAAGTCCGAATGTTCGATCGAGCTTGCTCATAAAGCACTCTTCCCGATCGAATCCGGCGCGCCATATCAATCGCCCCCGCCAAATTGCCGCCGGCCGCTAGTTGCTGAGCTCTCTCCAAAAACGGCTGGTCTTGAAGGCGCTGTCTTCTCTCGATCCAAGCTTGAATTTTGCCCTGAGCTTCCCCGTAAAGCGCCCTTCCTTGACCGATCCGAGACGCTTGAGCAACGGCGGCCTCCAGGGAATTTGGATCGCCCGTACTCGCCAAATCGTTAGCTCTTTGCAGGTACGGACTGTCTTCCAGCAGCTCGATTTGACGGCTCAAGCGACCAATTTGACTGCGAACTTCCCCAGAGCGAGGATTTGAGCCTGGGACTGTTTGCAATTGGGCGATCGCAGCCCTCAAATCCTTTACCCCTCCCGGCGCTGCCAGCTTGCTTGCCAAATCCAAAGTTTTTACATCAGCCATTTCTTGCTGCCAGCGACCGGCTAAATCTTGAGCTTGTTGGTACAAAGGGCGACCGGAATTCAACTTTTTAGCGAGTTCGATCGCCTTAGACAAACCATCAACAGATCCCGTCAAAGCCTGAGCTGTAGCCTGAGCCAACTCGTTAAAATCCTGTACTTGTTCCTTTAAATTTGCCGCCTCTGGAATCTTGTTAGCGATCGAGATCGCCTCCTGCCAATCGCCCGCCTGCAAGCGTTTTTGGGCGATACCCAGAATTTTTTTGCTAAATTCCGCGATCAGCTTATTGGCAGCTTGATACAAATAACTTTTTTGCTCAATTCCCTGAGCCAGCTTAATCCCCGTCACCAGATTGTCGAGTCCTCCCTCCGAGGCTGTATTTCGGGCTTTGATCAACTTATTGCCTTCAGCCTTTGTCGTCTCAATTGCCTGAGTCAGTTCCTCGTACTTAGTCGATTCCCAGAAAGTATTTCCCGTATCCAACAGCAGATTAGCTTCGCGGAAAGCTTCGCCCCACTCTTCCTGACGCAAGTGGTCTTCGGCCGTGCGATAACGTTTCTCTGCATCGTTCCATGTAGACTGCCACTTTTCAATCTGCTTTTGCACCGTCGGGTAAGCGGGAACGTTTTGAGGAACCTTGCGGGCGATCGCGATCGCCTCTTCCAGCTTTCCTTCTTGGAAACTAGAATTTCCCAACCTGATAATATCCTGAGACCAGCGATCGATCTGACCATTAATTCTCGATCGCAGCGGGTGGTCTTGTGGCAAAGCATTCACTAATTCGATCGCGCGCAGTAAATCATCCACCGTCCGCTTGCTAGCTGCTTCTTGAGCGCAAAAAAAGCGATCGTTAGCAGAAGCCGTCGGCCAAAAAATCTTCGAGCAATTCGACTGCGAAGTCAGGTTGAGCAAAGACGAAATTGCCACAAACCCCATACCCATCGACAGCAGCAAACTCACCGCCAGCCAAAACTGCCACTTCTTTGACCAGATCAGCCACCAAGGATTGTGTTCCCCCGGCTGCCAGTTTTCCCCAGACTCTTTCGGCTGCTGTTCCAGATGCCCTCCCGGCAGTTTTCCCGAAGTAACCAACTCTCGGATCTCTTTAAGTCGCTCAGCGCGGTTTTTCCTGGCGGGAATTGGCACTAGCGAGGAAGTATCCTTTGTTGACTCCAAGGATTCTGATGCAGACCAACGGCCTGGTGTTTTGCGATCTTGACTCATAAATCTCCGCTCACCACAAATAGCAACCAGCCAGTGTTAGTTATTTCAAAACTGCGATCGCTACTATCTACTGCTTTATAAAATGTATCCATCACTTTGACATACTCTCGCAGGCGGAACACTGCAAGAGCCGATCGCCTGCGCCGCGCCAATCAAAATTTCGTGATTAGGTAATTGATAATGCGTAATTGGCAATTGGTCAAGGCCCAAGCCTAACTCGCACTCAATAGAGCCAATTACACATTATCGTCTCAAGAACCGGAGTTCGATCGCAAATCGTCGATCAGTTCAGCCAATTCGTCGCTGTTAGCCTTGTAAACCTCATTGCAGAAATGGCAAGTAGCCTCAGCCCCGCCATCTTTTTCGATCATATCTTGGAGTTCCGCTTCGCCCAACATTTTGAGAGCTCCCAAAACTCGATCGAACGAACAGCCGCAGTGAAAGCGCACCATCTGAGTTTCCGGGAAAATTTCTAGCCCCATATCACCCAGTAACTCTTCGAGAATCTGATGCAGCGTTTTGCCCGATCGTAACAACGGCGTAAAGCCCGAAAGTGCAGCCACCCTAGATTCCAGAGTTTGCACCAATTCTTCATCCGCTGCCGCCTTCGGCAGAACCTGCAACAGCACGCCCCCAGACGCTTGCACCCCGTCAGCCCCCACAAACACCCCCACAACCAGAGCCGAAGGAGTCTGCTCGGAGGTTGCCAAATAGTGAGTCAGATCGTCCCCAATTTCGCCGGAAACCAATTCTACCGTACTTGAGTAAGGGAATCCGTATCCAACGTCGCGCACCACGTACAAATAGCCGTCACCGATAGCTCCGCCGACATCAAGTTTGCCCTTAGCATTGGGCGGCAATTCCACTCCCGGATTGCTGACATAACCTCGAACCGTGCCATCAAGTCCCGCATCAATCAGCAGTCCACCGAGCGGCCCATCTCCTTTGATGCGAATATTGACTCTCGATTCGGGTCGCTTCATACTGGAGGCGAGTAACAGCCCTGCCGACATCGTGCGTCCGAGGGCGGCTGTAGCGACGTAGGAGAGCTTGTGCCGCTGTCTTGCTTCTTCGGTGAGGCGGGTGGTAATGACGGCTACAGCGCGAATTCCGCCATCTGCGGCTGTAGCACGAATTAATTGATCGGCCATGAAAAACCTTACTTTTGCGTTTTGATACTTCCTTCAACTATTTTAGAAGCTCTTGAAGCTTGTCGCAGGAGATAGGGGCATCTGTAGGGAAACGGCAATGCCGTCTCCGGCCCCGGAGGAAACGGCATTGCCGTCTCCCTACCTTTCAGGTATTATTTGAGATTCAAATAACTCGGAAATCGCTAACACCAATTAGGCTGGCGGTGACTCCAGTTAAAGAAGCAACTAATTCTCCACTTCCCTTCAACTTAATCAGCGCACTGTTATTGTTCTGAGTTATTTCTAACTGATTAAAACTCAAACCTCCCGACAATCCGAGGGAATCTTTACCCTTGACAAAATCAGCAATCAAGTCAAATCCCAGATTAGAATTTAACACAAAAGTGTCATTTCCCAAACCGCCAACTAAACTGTTATTGCCCGAACCTCCAAACAAAATATCATCACCTTCGCAACCGAGAAGCGTATCGTTACCTAAGTCTCCATAAATCGAATCGTTGCCCTTACCGCCATCGATTAAATCGTTACCTTGGCCGCCGTAAATGACGTTATCTTGATCACCGCCGCACAAAGTATCATCTCCCAGTTGTCCGAAGAGAGTATCATTACCTTGACTACCGAGAATTACATCATCTCCTTTGCCACCGTAAATTAAGTCATTTCCTTTACCACCGTCGATAAAATCATTGCCTTGATTGCCAAAGATTAAATCATCATCTTCTTTGCCGTTAATTAAATCATTATCCTGATTTCCGAAGATCACATCCTCACCCAAACCACCAATAATGATGTCGCTACCTTTGCCCCCAAACAGGATATCGTCTCCTTGATTGCCATTAATGAAATCGTTGCCTTGATTGCCGTTGAAGATATCCTTTAATTCACCGCCAAACAAGTTATCGTTGCCTTGTTTAGCGTCGAAGATATTGGGGTTATTACTGCCAAAATATGCGTCATTTTTGGGAGTACCAATTAGCAAACCACCACCATTGATAACGTTATCAATTTGTTGGTTTGGTTGGTTAAGGTTGGGATACTCAATTTTGTCGCAAATGCAGTCTGTATCCTCTTGGTTAACAGGCGTTGGAGTTGGTACGGGTGAAGGCGTTGGAGTCGTTACGGGTGCAGGCGTTGGTGTTGGTGTTGGTGCAGGCGTAGGTGTCGGTGCTGGTGCAGGTGTTGGTGTCGGTGCAGGCGTAGGTGTTGGTACTGGTAAAAGTATAGGTTTTGGTACGGGTGCCGGCGTAGGTGTTGGTACTGGTGCTGGTGTTGGAGTTGGCGAGATAGGTGCATTCACCAGAATGATGTCATTAGCTGACAAGGCAGAAACGTTATTCAGTAAGATTTGCCCGCCATCGCTTAAGTTTAAGGCTAAACCCGCAGGAGTCGTTTCTAAGGCTGCTAAGACTTGTGCCACAGAGGTGAAACCAAGGGCAGTATCAAGTTGCAGCTTGTCTTCTCCCGTGGTGAAATCGGTAATTAAGTTTTGCCCTAATGTGGAACCGGGGATGGGGGCGAAACTGAAGATATCGCTACCGGTACCACCTGTGATGGTGTCGTTTCCGGTACCACCTGTGATGGTGTCGTTGCCACTACCGCCTGTAATTACGTCATTTCCGGCACCGCCATCAATCAAGTTATTGCCACTACCAGTATTGATGGTGTCGTTACCATCACCGCCGTTGAGCTGGTTATTGCCATCACCGCCATTGATGATGTCATTGCCATCACTGCCATTGATGATGTCTGCACCGCTACTGCCTGTGAAGTTATCGTTAGAGGGGCTACCAGTAATGTTTACAGGTTCGGGGCTGGTGCCGAAGTTTTCGGTGACGCCGACGGGGGAGGTTGAGTAGTCTAAGACGTTGGCGGGTGCAGGCGTTGGTGCAGGCGTTGGTGCAGGCGTTACTGTTGCTGTGACTGATGCCGAAATCGGGAAATTAAAGGGATTTTCATCACTGTCATCATTGACAAATTGCAACGTACCTGTTTTATTTCCAACTGTCGCTGTATCTACTTGAACTTGGAAAGTTTGACTACCGTTGGCTGTGACACTTGCAGGTAAGGTTCCAACTACGCTAAATCCTGTGGGTAAAGTTAGGTTGCTGAGGTTTAAAGCGGCTGTACCGATATTTTTTACGGTAAAGGTTTTGTTGAGAGTGCCGCCAATAATTGCACCACCAAAGTCGATCGCACTTGTTGTACCATCAACAATATCCGTTGTGCCGTCTAATACTTGGATTTCTGGTGCAGCCGTGGCTGTGACTGATGCCGAAATCGGGAAATTAAAGGGATTTTCATCACTGTCATCATTGACAAATTGCAGCGTACCTGTTTTATTTCCGGCTGTGGTTGTATCTACTTGAACTTGCAAAGTCGCAGTACCGGCAGCTGCGACAGTTGCAGGTAAGTTTCCAACTAAGCTAAATCCGGTTGGTAAAGTCAGGTTGCTGAGATTTAAGGCTGCTGTACCGAGATTTTTGACTGTGAAGGTTTTGTTGAGAGTACCGCCGATTAATCCACTGCCAAAGTCGATCGCACTTGTTGTACCATCAACGATATCAGTTGTGCCGTCTAATACTTGGATTTCTGGTGCAGGCGCGGCTGTGACTGATGCCGAAATCGGGAAATCAAAGGGATTTTCATCACTGTCATCATTGACAAATTGCAGCGTACCTGTTTTATTTCCGGCTGTGGTTGTATCTACTTGAACTTGGAAAGTCTGACTACCGTTGGCTATGACACTTGCAGGTAAGGTTCCAACTAAGCTAAATCCGGTGGGTAAAGTTAGGTTGCTGAGATTTAAAGCGGCTGTACCGAGATTTTTGACTGTGAAGGTTTTGTTGAGAGTTGTGCCGATTGTGGTACTGCCAAAATTAATCGCACTTGTTGTACCATCAACTATATCTGTTGTGCCGTCTAATACTTGGATTTCTGGTGCAGGTGTTACATCATTATCAGTAATCGCAACGTCACCAGTTGTCGTAGTTCCCAGTGTGATACCGCTAGAAGGAGTCGAGATTGTGAAAGTACCTGTTTCAGTAGGTTCTACCAGTGCATCGTCATTAACATTAACGGTAAATGAACCTGTGGTTTGACCTGCGGGAATGGTAATGTTAGCAGGAATTGTGCCTGTAAAATCGGCATCAGTTGCTGTTCCTGAAAGTGCCACATTCACGGTTTGATCTCCGACAACTGCTTGAGATGCTGTGGCGGTGACGGTGATAACTGGACTTCCTGTTTCTGTACTTGTAGCCGGAGAAACGGAGAGGTTAACTGTGGGGAAGTCGTTATCAGTAATTGCAACGTCACCTGTTGTCGTAGTTCCCAGTGTGATACCGCTAGAAGGAGTCGAGATTGTGAAAGTACCTGTTTCGCTTCCTTCTATTAGTGCATCGTCATTAACATTAACGGTAAATGAACCTGTGGTTTGACCGTTGAGAATGGTAATGCTAGCAGGAATTGTTGTAAAGTCAGCAGGAATTGCTGTTCCCGACAGAGCCACATTTACTGTTTGATCGCCAAAAACTGCTTGAGATGCTGTGGCGGTGACAGTGATAACTGGACTTCCGGTTTCTGTACTTGTGACTGGAGAAACTGAGAGATTAAC
Organism: Microcoleus sp. A2-C3; assembly: GCF_036706065.1. Taxonomy (NCBI): domain Bacteria; kingdom Bacillati; phylum Cyanobacteriota; class Cyanophyceae; order Oscillatoriales; family Microcoleaceae; genus Microcoleus; species Microcoleus sp. A2-C3. The sequence continues at coordinate 39,393 of NZ_JAUBVX010000045.1, forward strand.
TGTGGGGAAGTCGTTATCAGTAATTGTCAGTGTCGCAGTAGTATTAGCCGCAACTGGATCGAGAAAGTAGTTAAAGCCAGTATCAGCAGTGAGATTGACTTTGACTGTTTCCCCTGGGTTGATAATAGCATCATCAAAGGGGACGGCAGTGAGGACAGCGTTAGTTGCACCAGCGGCAATGGTGAAAGTATTAGCAGTAACATTCGTGATACCTGTACCCGCAGTGAAGGAGTAGTGAGCAGGAGTAGCAGCGGTACTGCCGGTGGTGTCGAAGTTGACGACTAAACCGCCAGCGGGGGCGGGAGTATCGAGGGTGATATTAAATGTGCCGGTGATGGGGCCGGTTTCGGTGGGGGTAGTGCCTGCGGCGATGCTGACTTTAGCGGTGTTGTTGAGGAAGATGGAGGTGGTGTTGCTGTTAAGGTTCGCCACAGCTAAGTCAGGTTTGCCGTCACCGTTGATGTCGCCGATGCTGACCCCTCTGGGGTTAGTCCCAGTAGTGAAGTCAATTTTGGTGGCGAAGCTGGGGGTGGTGGCTCCGGTGGTGGTGGTGTTCAGCAGGATGGAGGTGGTGTTGCTGGTTTGGTTCGTCGTTGCTAAGTCAGGTTTGCCGTCCCCGTTGAAGTCGCCGATTTGGACTGCTCTGGGGTTAGTCCCAGTAGCGAAGTCAACTTTGGGGGCGAAGCTGGGGGTGGTGGCTCCGGTGGTGGTGGTGTTCAGCAGGATGGAGACGTCGTTGCTGTTAAAGTTCGTCACAGCTAAGTCAAGTTTGCCGTCACCGTTGAAGTCGCCGATTTGGACTGAAGTGAGCCCATTCCCAGTAGTGAAGTCAACTTTGGGGTCGAAGGTGGGGGTGGTGGCCCCTGTGGTGGTGGTGTTTAGCAGGATGGAGACGTTGTTGTTGTTAAAGTTCCCCACAGCTAAGTCAAGTTTGCCGTCACCGTTGATGTCGCCGATGCTGGCTTCAACGGGTAGACTCCCAGCGGTGAAGTCAACTTTGGGGTCGAAGGTGGGGGTGGTGGCTCCTGTGGTGGTGGTGTTCAGCAGGATGGAGGTGTTGGCGCTGTTAAGGTTCGCCGTTGCTACGTCAGGTTTTAGGTCTCCGTTGAAGTCGCCGATGCTGACTGCTCTGGGGGTAGACCCAGTAGCGAAGTCAGCATTGGGGGCGAAGGTGGGGGTGGTGGCTCCTGTGGTGGTGGTATTCAGCAGGATGGAGGTGGTGCTGCTGCCAATGTTCCCCGTTGCTAAATCAAGTTTGCCATCGCCGTTGAAGTCGCCGATGCTGACTGAATAGGGGGTAGCCCCTGTAGTGAAGTCAACTTTGGGGTCGAAGGTGGGGGTGGTGGCTCCGGTGGTGGTGGTGTTTAGCAGGATGGAGGTGGTGTTGCTGCCTTGGTTCGCCACAGCTAAGTCAAGTTTGCCGTCCCCGTTGATGTCGCCGATGCTGACCCCTCTGGGGTTAGCCCCAGTAGTGAAGTCAACTTTGGGGGCCAAACCCAGGATACCACTGTAGGTTTTGAGGGCTCTTTCGGTGAAGGGGAGTTTGGGTGAATCGGGGAATGGGGGGATGAGTTGTTGAATTTCCCAGTTGCCTCCCTTGGCTGTGTTGCCTGTGGGGTGGGCGTTGGCGGCGATTTTTGCTCCGGTGAGGTGGTGAAGTTGAGTGAGGAAGTTCGGCAACGGATTCTGTAGCGGATGTAACGGATGGGTTGTTGGTGGGTGGTTTGGCTTTTGGTTGTCGGTTGTCAAATCGGTTGTCGCGGCGACGTTACACCCATACAGTAGGATGGATGCGTCTGCTGTGAGGCTGGCTCGCCACTGCTGTATCTGCTGAGTATATTGAGGGAGTGTGTCAATATTTAATGCTGTATTCCCTAACTGGAGATGGCCGGGAGCACCGTGTGAGATGATATGAATCGCTGAGTATTGTTTGCCTTTGAGGGTTTCGGCGATTTGTGCTACGGCGTTGCGATTTGGATCGAGGATAGTGACATCAATCCCTTGGTGGATACCGTCGAGCAGGGTTTGGCTGTCTGGGACATCGGAGGTGATGAAGGCGATCGCACTTTTTATATGAGACATAGATGTTGCACCCGGAATATTAGTCACTACTCTAGCAGAGAGAATATTGTTTGTAAGCGATCGCGATCGCAACTTGGAGCTAAAATAAATGACTTCTGATTCCATCCATGAGCCGTCAGTTTTGAACACAACTCACGAACACGATATTTTTGGCGATCGCGAGTTTCCAACGTGGCTAATCCAAGAAAAAATCAGCCTCGCTTGCACTACCTATCAAACCAGTAGGTTAATGTTCATTGGTGCTCACCCAGAAACCGACAGAATCTCTGGTTTTTGGCGCATATTCGATCGCGCAATGGGGCTTTACTGCACAGGCGATCGCATTTACTTAAGTTCTAAATATCAACTCTGGCAATTAGAAAATGTGCTAGCCGCCGGACAACTGCATCAAGGTTACGATCGCCTTTACGTGCCTCGCATCGCTTACACCACAGGGGATATCGACATCCATGATGTGGCTGTAGATAGCAGTGGACAAGTAATTTTTATCAGCACCTTACTCAATTGTCTAGCCACAGTGAGCGATCGGCACAGTTGCAAACCTTTATGGAAACCACCCTTTATCTCACAATATATCAACGAAGATCGCTGTCACCTCAACGGTTTAGCAATGGTGGAGGGCAAAGCTAAATATGTGACAGCATCGAGTCAGTCGGATGTTGTGGATGGCTGGCGCGATCGCCGACAAAATGGTGGCATAATTATAGATATAGAATCGAATGAAATTGTCGCATCAGGATTGTCAATGCCACACTCACCCCGCTGGTATCAAGATAAATTGTGGGTACTGAATTCGGGCAGGGGAGAATTGGGTTATGTGGATTTAGATACAGGGAAAATTAATGCGATCGCATTTTGTCCCGGCTATTTACGAGGCTTAGCCTTTTGGCAAAACTGGGCAATAGTTGGACTCTCCAAACCTAGAGGCGGCGACAACACTTTTAGCGGCTTAGAATTAGATGAATTGTTAATAAAAAAAGATGCCGAGCCGCGCTGTGGTATCATGGTAATAGATATTAACACTGGAACAATAGTTCACTGGGTGCGATTTGAAGGAGTAGTTACAGAACTCTATGATGTGCAAATAATCCCAGAAGTGCAAAAGCCAATGGCTTTAGGTTTTCAGACTGAAGAAATTGCTCAATTAATCACTTTGGAAGTTTAACAGTAGTGATATAAAATCTGGGTTCAACTGATGGCTAAAGCTTATACTCCCGCTAACCAGACGATTACCAAACCTTTACCTTGGTGGGTTAGAGTGAGATTCGTAGATCTCAGAGTATTGTTTTTTAGCTGGAAATAACGGATATGCCACCAACATCCAAAGCACTTTTAGCGGAAGTCCAGCATAACACGGGAGCGACTCGAAACTTGCATTTTTATGCCAAGGGCGAAACCATTCCTTTGATGCCACAAGGACTTTGGCGCGTTTGTCAAGGTTTAGCAAAACTGAGCACGCTTTATCCCACCGGGGAAGAAGGACTTTTGGGTTGGGTTGGGCCTTCGATGTGCTTCGGTTTGTGGTTGACTAATTTGCAGACTTACCGAGCTACGGCGACATCAGATGTTTATTTGATGTGGTATTCTATGGTGGAAATCGAAGCTTCTCCTCAATTGGGTCACGAGTTGCTGCCTCAAATGGTTCGGCGGCTGCGGCAAATGGAATCAATTTTGGCGATCGCCGGACAGCGCCGAGTAGAAGACCGTTTGTATCAGCTTCTGCTATTATTGCAACAGGACTTTGGTCAGCCTGTGGTTGAGGGAACTCGTTTGAGTATCCGCTTGACACATCAAGATATTGCTAATGCGATTTGCACGACGCGGGTAACAGTAACGCGAATGCTGGGAAAATTGCAGCAGCAAGGGTTAATCAGTCGAGATGGCGATCGGCATTTAATACTTAACAAAGATGTTTTTGCCTCTACCTCGGATTTGTTTGGCTGCAATCCTCAAGGAGTGTAGCAATCGACAGGAATTTGCATCTACATAACCCTGTCTAATATTAAAGCGAAATTTCAACTACCTGAGAATTATTTGTGTTGCTCTTGCTCCCGCTATCTAGATCCATAGATTTGTAGCCGGAAAAGATATAATTAAGCGGTGCATCTATTTAGGACAAAACTCAATGGCTAACTCTACTCAAGAAACACCAAAACCAGACAAAAAAGAATTAATTGACATCACAGCTAAACCTCAAGAACAAGAAGAACCGCCAAATAAGGGTGATGGACGGAAATAAATATAGTTTTGGAGGCAGAAACCGGGTTTGATGGACGAAAATCCGGTTTCTAGCTACCCGCGCTTCCAGGAAATAATTTGACAAATTACTCGGCTTGTGTACTGCCGTTGGTCGATCGCAACTTAGGCTTTCCAGGCATCTTTCTGCGTCCCTCCAAAGAAACAACATCAGCCTCAGAACTCTCCCTAGCCACCCGAATCAGCAACCCCGACAACAACAAACTCGCCAACATCGATGAGCCCCCGTAACTAAAAAACGGCAGCGGCAAACCCGTAGTCGGCAAAACCCCCGTCGCCACCCCAATATTCAGCAGCGACTGTCCCACCATCACCACCATCACCCCAATTGCCACCAACTGACTCTCAATATTCCGGGCCCTCATCGCCACTCTCAAAGCCACAGTAGCGTAAGCCGCCAACATCAGTAACAGCGAGAAACCTCCCACCAAACCAAACTCCTCAGCAAACACAGCAAAAATAAAATCGCTGTACTGAATCGGCAAATAAAATAACTTTTGCTGCGACATCCCCAAACCAACACCCCAAATCCCCCCAGAACCCACAGCCAGCAGGCTTTGAATCAACTGATAGCCGTCTTGCATCGGATCAGCCCAAGGATTGAGAAAAGACATAATCCGGCGGCGCTGATATTCCCTAAAACTAATACTTAAAACGGCTAAAAGCATACCCCCCACAGCCGTTGCGCCCAACTGCAAGTAAGGTAAGCCCGCCGCCAAAGCCACCAGCCACAAAGTCATCCCGCACAAAGCTGTGGTACTTAAATTCGGCTGCAACAAAATTCCCAACAGCATTGCGCCGAAAATTAACAGCCAACTAAGGCGAACTTTGTTTGTCAATCGGGGCCAGTTGCCGAAAATGCGGGCGCTTTGGAGAACGAAAAATGGTTTAATCAATTCAGAAGGTTGAATAATCGGCACCGGGCCCAAAGATATCCAGCGAGTTGCCCCGTTGACTGTGGTTCCCACTCCCGGAATCAAGGTCAACCAGAGCAATCCCAGCAGCACCAAAATTCCCAACTGAGCTGTTTTCATCAGGTAACGCAGGGGGGAGTACACCATTAAGTTAAAACCTGCCAGCCCGATCGCCACTGCGATTAGTTGCCGCTTAAAATAGTAAAGGCCGTCTCCAAATTCTGAATTTGCGATCGGATAGGAAGCCGAAAACAAAGCTGTCAGCCCTACAAACAGCCACAAAAAAGTCAACCACCTGAGCCACCGGGCCTCAGCGGCCCATTCAGACACGCCGGGGTCAAAAAATGGAATGAAGCGTCGAATGTCATTAGTCATTAGTCAGTTGTCAGTTGTCAGTTGTCAGTTGTCATTAGTTCTTAGTCTAGTTTGCGATCGCACAGACTGTCAGAAACCTGGTTTTTTCACCCAAATATTTGCTTAAAACCCTCAATCTCGATGAAAAAACCCGGTTTCTTTTAACTGGTTCCAAGGCTCTGTCTGGGAACCCATATCACTCTTACTCTGCCTCGGCACAGGATTAAGGAGGCTCTTCCTCGCCCATCTGCGTTACTTTCGCTCTTCCTGGTAACGAGTAGAAAAGTCAACCGCTGGGGGAATGGGCTACGAAGTCAACCGGTGCGCAGTGCACACCCTACAAATTACTACATTCTTCCGTCTTCCTTCTTCCTTCTTCCGTCTTCCTTCTTCCTTCTGCTATAAAATCATAACAAACAAAAAAGAGGTCGCGATCGACCTCTTGCCCCTCTATCAATCCATCCTTGGATTTTAAAGTAGACCAGTATTAGCTCCGGGCTTACCAGTAGCCAATTGCACTTTAATAATTCTGCCACCCATTTTCATAATTCTTTGCTGTTCCCGGAACCAGTTGTCATAAGGAACCAGCTTAGTAAAATAGGTATTTTGCAATTCGCGCTGAGTGCGGATGCGAGTTTGGCTGGGGACGCAAGCAGTCACTTTAAACATTCTCATGGGAAACAAACTCCTGAGTAGGTTTACAGATATTTAGATGGATTTTTTAAAGATTGAAGTCAGGGAGTTAGGAGTCAAAACTAGCTCGTTAAAACTCGTCGGGCTTTCTCGACTGGCCTTTGACGGTCTAGCAATCACTCTCAACTTCCCTGACTTCTTTGAAAGCTAAAGGTAACAAGTCCAAAGTTAAAAGTTTACAGTTAAAAGTTTACAGTTTACAGTTAAAAGTTAAAAGTTAAAAGTTAAAAGTTAAAAGAGGCAAGAAATAAATCTTTTTCCTTCTTCCTTCTTCCTTCTTCCTTCTTCCTTCTTCCTTCTTCCTTCTTCCTTTTTCCTTCTTCCTTCTTCCTTTTTCCTTCTTCCTTCTTCCTTCGATTTAGCTCAAGCCAGAGCAGATGTAGTCGAAATAGACGCCCATTTCTTTACCAGCGTCAGAACCGACCAAACCGGCGGTGACTTCTTTCATTGCTTGGATTGCTTGTACGGTAGAACCGATGGGCACGCCCAAGGAATTGTAGGTTTCTTTCAAACCGTTGAGCACGCGCTCATCGAGGATGGAAGGGTCGCCAGCTAGCATGGCGTAGGTGGCGTAGCGCAAGTAGTAGTCCAAGTCGCGGATGCAAGCTGCATAACGACGAGTGGTGTACATATTGCCGCCGGGACGAGTTACGTCTGAGTACAACAGAGACTTAGCAACTGCTTCTTTGACGATTGTGGCTGCATTGGCGCTGATGGCGGTAGCGGCGCGGACGCGCAGTTCACCAGAAGCGAAGTAGTTCTTAAGCTTGTCTAATGCGCTGATGTCGAGGTACTTACCTTGAACGTCAGAGGAATTGATTACGGCGGTAATTGCGTCTTGCATGGTTGTCTTGTTTCCTAGAAAGTGGCTGAGTCAGTCCAATTTTGGAGCGAAAATTTGAGATTTGGGATTTGGGATTTGAGATTTACAAGTAGTTGATTATCTGCAAAAGCTGTTGGCTTGTTGTCAGCAACCTTCGATTGTTCAATCAAAAATCTATCATCAAAAACCTAAATTCCTTACTGCATCGCACCGATAACGTAGTCGAAGTAAGAGGAAGCTTCGGAAGCATCTTCTCCAGACAGCAACGAAGAAGCTGCATTCTTCATAGCGCGGACGCCTTCGGCGACGGCTGCAATCGGGGTTCCGAGAGAGTTGTACATTTCGCGGACGCCGACAATACCGATTTCTTCGATCGGAGTAATGTCGCCAGCTACGATTCCGTAGGTGATCAAACGCAGGTAGTAGTCCAAGTCGCGCAAGCAAGTTGCGGTCATTTCTTCGCCGTAAGCGTTGCCGCCGGGAGAAACAACATCAGGGCGCTTTTGGAAAAGTTGGTCGCCTGCTGTTTTGACGATACGTTCGCGGGATTCGCTCAAAATTTGGGCGATGCGGACGCGGCGTTCACCAGAGGTGACGAAGCTCTTGATCCGATCTAATTCGCCTGGGCTCAGGTAGCGAGCTTCAGCGTCTGCGTTGACGATTGATTTGGTGACGATACTCATCTTGTGTGTACCCGCTGGATATTTTGCTATACGAACTGCTCTGCGTTGAACTAGGACGTTCGGGCGCTTTCATCCCGTACCTTTCGCTTTGCTGTTGGCAGGAGCTTTGACGGGGAAGGGCGGACTTTCCACAGCCAGCAACTGTTGAAGTTGTTGACGGGTGTCTGCCTTCGTTTGACGACGCTGGTTCTTCACGCCGGTGCGCTTTTTGATGCCCGCACTAAGCCTGTCGCTTAGAATACCACAAATGATTGATGCGATCTTTAATCTACGATCGAGATTGCAGCAGATTCTTAAGTGGCGATCGAGTGACTGTCCGGCAGTTAGTCAGGATATTGCTTCTCTGACACAACTACCTCTCGCAAGTATTTTGAGGCATTATGTTCACATTCTGAGTGTTACTGTAATAGTTTGTAACATTCCTTTTCATATTCGGGCCCAAGCTGGGGTCTAATCGGTGCAAATTTGACAGTAAAAAAAATCGCTAAAATTAACTTGCAGCAGTAGTTACAGGCGATTCCCTACGGGATAGCTTCGCTCGCGCGTCCTTTGAGCAATTTGTGACGGGAAGTGGCGCGAGGCTCAATAGACTTGTCTCTCAAAGGCAGGTGCGGGAGACAGAGACCAGAGGTGCGGGAGACGGAGGGGCGACAGGTGCGGATCGGAAATGGTAAGTTTCGAGCTTGTAGCTAAATTCGAGTCCGACTTTGAACCAGGTGCGCCGTGAAAAGAAATCTATCAGCCCTTAAAAAAGCTTTGCAGTTTGGGATTAGCGGTGCTGTCGGCGGTTTTGCCGGCAATCTCATCACCGAACCTTTCATGCAGCGGCTCAATGATTCACAATCTGTTTTTGACAGTGTATTGTCCACAAGTCGCTGGTTTGGATTAGTAGGCGGTGGCATTGCTACTGCGATCATGTTTGGCTACTATTACTATATCAAAGGCAAGCCCCAAATTAAACAATCTTTAAAAAATGGCGGGTTGTCTGGTGTAATCGCCGGGGCAATTTCTGGAGCGATCGCCGAAGGTGTTTTCAACGGGATTGGCGACGGCGAAAACGAGATATTGCGAGTGATTTGCTGGGGCATAGCCGGCAGTTTGTTAGGATTTGGACTTTCCAAACGAATTCCCAATTTAGGAGCGCTGCGTGGCTTGGGTGGCGGCGGTGTAGGTGGTGTTTTGGGCGGTTGTTTGTTTATTCTGTTTGCTTATAGTTTATCTGGGACGGCGGGCCGTTTAGTTGGCTGTAGTGCGATCGGCTTTTGGATTGGCATTATGCTAGTTGTCGCCGAAACTTTGTTTAACAAAGCTTGGCTGGTAATTAGTTACGATTCGGGAGCAAATCGCACTCTGACTATTGGTGCAGAACCGGTGACTTTTGGGAGTGATGAAAATTTGTCAATTATCTATATTCCTGATGTTTCGCCCTTAGCAATGCGGTTTCAATTGGAGGCTGGTCAAATTGTTTGCGAGAATGTTGATAGCGGGGCGGTGAGTTATTTGCGATCGGGCGACCAAAAGAGAATCGGCAATTGTACAATTACAGTTGGAAACTCTGATTTGCCCGCTGCAACTTCTGCTCAGGTTTCGCCTAGTATTATATCACAAAAATCCTCAGAAGATTCTTTTTCCAGCCATCAATTTTCTCTGAAATTACGAAGTCGAGTGATTCCTCTGAGTGCGGGTACTCAGCTATTCACCGCTGACATCCCGACTTTAACAGCTATGGCATCTAACGGTGTTGTAGCTACGGTGATTTCTCGATCGCGAAACGAGCTATCCTTGGGATTGACCAATTTGGGCGATCGGGCTTGGTGGGCCACAGACATTCAAGGCGAAATAAAAATGATTGAACCTGAAAGCACCCTAACTTTAGCCTTGGGAACTAAAATCGAATTCGGTGAAATCGAGGGCGAGATTGTCAGAAGCTAAATCATGAGTTGGTTCATAGTGCGGACTTTAGTCCGCATCCAAATTAGCGGACTAAAGTCCGCACTACAAACTTTTTTGACTTTTAATAAATCAAATCGCCGCTCGTAAATTCAAGCAGAACTGCCGCTAACACCAGTAATAACCGCCGCACCAATCAAATGAGCCAAACGCAAAGCTTCAGGAACTTTACCAGTATCAGTTAAACGCTGGAGAACCAGTGCAATTACTTCCGGTTGTTCGCCGCAGACTTGAAAGAAGAAAGGTTCAAAAGCGTGAATTTTCCCAGCGCGGCGCAACAATTCTAAACGGTATTCCGAGTCTGGTAAATGGCGTAGAGCTTTTTCGACAGCAGCTAAATCTGGTTGGCGGCGCATGACAGCAACGCACGGAATTTGCAGCCGCGATGCTAACTCCCGAAGGTCAATAATATTGAAGCCGCCGACAGCAATTCCGTCTAGCAAAACGAGATGCAATTGCGGCAGAAATTTGCCTCCGACCAGTAGCCCAGAAATAGTATCAGTGGCATCTAATCCGTCTGGCAGGACTTGTCCCCAGACCATTCCTTCAAATCGAGTGTTCCCGCAGACTATGCCCGCGATCGACACGAGACTGTCGCTGGTACGAGAAAAGGGTGCGTCATCAAAGCCGATAACCTTAATTGTGCGATCGAGTCTGAGCAATTCTGCTAGTTTCAAAGTAGGGACTTCCCTAAACTAAATTTTTTTAGATTAATTTGACTTTACATATTATCATAAATATTAAAGGCTTGATTGCGAAAAAGGTTTTAAATACTTGACCAAAAAATACGTAGCAGCGATCGACCAAGGAACCACCAGCACCAGGTTTATGGTATTCGATCGCCTGGGAAAGATAATTTGCCGCAACCAACAAGAACATCAACAGATTTATCCACAACCGGGATGGGTTGAGCACAATGCCGAAGAAATTTGGCAGCGCACCCAAAGTGTCATTAAAAACGCCCTGGAAATTGGCAATATAGACCCGAAAGATATTGCGGCCCTAGGCATTACCAACCAGCGCGAAACAGCAATTGTTTGGAACAAAAACACGGGCAAATCCTACGGTAATGCGATTGTGTGGCAAGATACTCGCACTCACCAAATTTGTACTAGCTTAGCACAAGTTGACGGCAAAGATCGATTTCGATCGCGCTGCGGTTTGCCGCTAGCAACTTATTTTAGCGGGCCGAAAGTTAAGTGGATGCTGGACAATATCGCAGGATTGCGGGAAGCGGCAAATCGAGGCGAGGCGATTTTTGGCAATGTCGATTCTTTTCTAATTTGGCATCTGACTGGCGGCGCACACATTACCGATGTTACCAATGCCAGCCGCACAATGCTGATGGATTTGCAAACCCTGGATTGGGATGCTGAAACTTTGGAAATAATGGGAATTCCCCGCCGGATGCTGCCAGAGATTTGCCCTTCGAGTCACATTTTTGGCACTGCAAAAGGATTGTTAGATGGTGTTCCGATTGCTGCTGCTTTGGGCGATCAGCAGGCGGCTCTGGTTGGGCAAACTTGTTTCAATGTTGGGGAGGCGAAAAATACTTACGGTACGGGCTGTTTTATGCTGCTGAATACCGGTGAGGCGATCGTCCCTTCAAAGCAAGGATTACTAACAACAGTCGCCTACAAGATGGGAGAATCGCCCGCTGTGTATGCTCTTGAAGGCAGTATTGCGATCGCCGGAGCATTAGTACAGTGGCTGCGGGACAATTTGGGCATCATCAACACATCTGCAGAAGTAGAAACATTAGCAAATACAGTCGAAGATAGCGCAGGAGTTTACATTGTGCCGGCTTTTTCTGGACTCTACGCGCCCTATTGGCAAGATAGCGCCAGGGGAGTAATTGCAGGTTTAACTCGCTACGCGACTAAGGCACACATTGCCCGCGCAGTATTGGAAGCGACAGCGTGGCAAACGCGGGAAGTATTGGATGCGATGAATCAGGATTCGGGTGTGCAGCTTTTGTCTTTAAAAGTAGATGGTGGGATGGTAGGAAATAGCACGCTGATGCAGTTTCAGAGCGATGTTTTGGGAGTGCCTGTGGTGCGGCCTGTGGTAGCGGAAACTACTGCACTGGGGGCGGCTTATGCGGCTGGTTTGGCGGTGGGTTTTTGGAGTAAGCTAGCCGAATTGCGGGATAATTGGGCGGTGGATTGTACTTGGGAACCGCAAATGCCGATCGCACTTCGGGAGCAAAAATATCGCTTTTGGAAAAAAGCAGTTACCCGCACCTTCGACTGGGAAGAATGAATATAAAGGATTCAGGGGCGGGCTAGGAGCAACGCCCCACAAGTAGAATAAAAATTCACTTGTGGAACGGGCATCTTGCCTGTTGCAGTATTGTAAAGCCTTCCGGGGCGGGCTAGGAGCAACGCCCCACAAATAGAATAAAAATTCACTTGTGGAACAGGCATCTTGCCTGTTCCAATATTGTATTTAGTGCTATCATCAAATGCAGCACTATTTTTTAATCTGCAAATAAATGATTTTACTAAATAAATTAAAAAAAATCCTCACCGTCACTTTATTAATACTGACACTGGCATTTGCAGAAGTTGCCACTAATTCCCAAATTGCGATCGCAGATACAGCAACAACTCCCGAAACCGCAACCCCAGCCGAAGTCTTCAGCACCAACTGTGCAGGCTGCCACATCAACGGTGGCAACATTATCAGGCGCGGCAAAAACTTAAAAGAAAAAGCCTTAAAAAAATACGGCATGGACTCCATCGCCAATATTTCCAACCTAGTAACCAACGGTAAAGGAATTATGCCCGCTTACAAATCTCGTTTGTCAGAACAACAAATTATCGATGTTTCAGCCTACGTGCTATCCCAAGCCGAAACCGATTGGAAATAGAACCTCGGTATATTATTTACGACTTAGGCCATCTTACCACAGACATCAGATATGTCTTTACCGCAGGTTGAAGGGCGAACAGGGTTTCACTTTCTGCTGGGACTGTTTCAATTAGCGATCGCCTGAAAAGCGATTCTAACACCTTCAGCAATTCTAAACTCCTCTCTTGCTGAATATCTGAACACAATTTTTCAATATCAACAGGCTTGACTTCTTTCGCCATGCAGTGTAGTAGCTCGATTTCAAATGCTGATAAGCGATTAAACTGCCGAGATAACGTATCGCTATAATCTCCCAGAAATAGCCCATTTCTTAAAAAGTTAGCAATGCTTCCCCCAAACATATCATGAATAGTTGTTGTTACTATTTTTAACGCCAAAGGATTGCCGCTGTAGGCCTCTATCAGTTCTGAGTATTCACCTTCTTCAGACAAACCCTTATTTTTAATGATTTCCACAGCAGCTTCTCCCAAACTGCCCAATTTTAATGACCGTACAGATTGATTTTGACCTTCTAACGCTGCAATTTCTTTAGGTTTTTCGCAGCTAGTCAACAGCAAGAAACTTTGATGCTGCGATTTTGCTAGTTGTTTCAGCAATTCCCCATACACTTGATATCCTTCTCGATAATTTCCTGTTAACTGCTCAGTGCTGAAAACAGCTTCCCACTCATCTAAAATTATCAGGCATCGACGCTTTTGTAAACAATGAATCAGCCGCTGGATACCATCAGCGATGATTGTCTGTTCTATTGCATTTGTGGAAGCAATTAGGTTGTCTAGGTAAAATTCAATGTGCGATCGCTCTCCGAGAGCGATCGCAGCTTGAAAAAATATTTCTTTAGACTGACTAATTAATCCCAATCTCTCTAAATCGATTGGGGGGTTATTTGATAAAAATTCGATTAAATTTACCAGAGTATGTGCCAACAGAGGTGCATGACTGAGGTTGAGCCAAATCAATCTGTCAAACTGGTGTTTAATCATATTGCTCAGCTTAGATACTAAAGCAGTTTTGCCAATGCCGCCCATACCCAATATAGCAACTAAACGACAGTTTTCTTGTAAAATCCATTGCTCTAAGTTAGCAAGTTCTGTTGTGCGCCCGTAGAAAATAGACGTATCAGCCAACATCCCCGATTCAGTTTGATTTTCGATGGAAGTTTCGGGAGTTTGGATATAATTTATCAATGTAGAATGCAAAGTTTCTACATTCCCCTTTTGTTTATAACCAAATATTTCTAGGATACTGGGGATTTCTTTCCAATCTTTCGGTTGTTGCAGCGTTAAAACTTCTATGTAGCGATACAGCCCTCTCGATAAGTCTACTCTAATACCGGCGCATTCACGGTTGAGTGCGGTGGCCATTTCCGGCGGACTATAATTGCAAAGTAATCCTCGCAGGTAAGTTTTTTCTAAAGGAGTGAGTCGCTGCTTTGTACTGCTAGCGTACTCTTGCTTTGCCACTGTCAAGTCTGCATATAACTGTTCGAGATTCCAGCAAGCCGCAGCCTCTATAAACTTCTGTTCTGGTATTTGTAAGGGTTTATTGGGAGGTGTCATGTATATTCATAAGCAGAAGCACACTCATAATTATTTATGATTTTACCAGATTAAGTATCTAACTTATTAAGTATTTTTACTGGCTTATGAGGATATTTTAGATACGTTATAAAATTTATTGTAAATAAAGCCTATCCCTGTGTTGGTGTACTTCTCATAAGAATACCTAATAAAAATACTAATAGCTGTTAGGTAACTTATCAGTCTTGAGTGTTTTATAAATGTAGAAGGCAGTATTTTATAACACCTGCTATCAAAAAAGTTAAAAGGACAGCTTAAATGGCATCAGTTCAAGTGACCAATCAGTTAACTACAACTGACAAGAGTATCCCGACTCCTAATTCGGGCGATGGTCCTGCAAGAACTCGCGCTAAAGATTACATCTTAGAGGTAGAGTTAGTTAATCAGCCTATATCAATTGATCTTTTTAAAGATCTAAGCACTAGCTATGACCCTTACGTGCAAGTCTTTCAAATACCCAAAGGCAACACGGGTGCGAATGTCGCTGATACGAGTGCAGGGCTATTTCATTCTGGTTGAGTAGCTGATATGATAATAAAGTATTGTAGTCATTCACATGATATGTCATGTCTC